>NZ_JBEXUS010000040.1:0-69785 GCF_040614455.1 Nocardia sp. NPDC005978 | reverse complement strand
CTTCCTTTATGAAGCGGGCCACGGCCGACCTCGGTGGGAATCAGCCCAGCGAGAGACAACCCTGCAGGGTCTGGAAATCGCCGGCGAAGCCGACGCCGCCGGTACAGGTCGGTCCCGCCGTTCCGGTGATGGACACCGTCGCGCCCGGACCGGCGATGCCGATCGACAACCCGGGACGAACCCCGACCGCGGTGACGGTCGAGCCCGGTCCGATCGCGATCGCCGCTGGCCCGGTCAGGGTCGCGGCGTCCGAGGTGGCGGTCCCGCCACCCTGGGCGATGGCCAGCGACAGGCTGGTCGGATCGGCATCGGCGCTGGCCCTGCCGTCGAGCCCGTAGGCGGCGGCCGCGCCGCCCGTGCTGCTGGCCGAGCACTGGGCGCCCCCGGCGGCGTTCGCCGTCGCGGCGGTGCCCGGAGCGGGGCAGGCGGTGGTGTCCGCCGCGGCCTGGGGTGCGTTCAGGAACAGCGCGAACATGATCGGAGCGGCCCCGGCGAGGGTGGCCGCGGTGCGACGGGAAATGGCTGAAGCGTTCATGACGTACTCCTACGAGTGATCACCCCGGCACCGCGCCGCGCGGCGTGATGCGATGGCGAATCACGAGATGTCTTCCAGTCCAAAGGATTCGGTGTGCTTTTCAGGAATGCTCCGCACCCGTCCGGGTGCGTTCGGTGTTTTCCACCCTAGCTCAATTACGATGCAAAAACGATGCATCACCCCCGCTTGCTATCGGCTATTCCCCAGCACGCATCCACCGCACAGCGGGGATCCCACGTCCCACCGTGGAATCGACAGCCCCCGCGAGAGATAATCTTCAACGAGCGCTGTCGGCCGTAACAGGCAGCGCACAGCTGGAAGGAGGGGCGTCGTGACCGGTGTCCGCGAGCAGGAGGTGTACCCGGTCCGGGTGGTGGCCGAGCAGCTCGGAATGCCGGTGGCGACCTTGCGCAGCTGGAACCAGCGCTACGGCATCGGCCCCCAGCAATACCGCTCCGGCAGACACCGCCTGTACTCCCGCGCCGATATCGACGCCGCGGCCCGGATGCTCGCCCTGGTCCGCCAGGGTGCCAGCCCCGCCAGTGCGGCCAGAGCGGTCACCTCGGCCCACCCGGTGGCCCGCCCCGCCGAGTCGATCGACGCACTCCTGGACGCGGCGTTCCACCTGGATTCCCCCCGGGTGATGGACCTGCTCGAATCCCATCTCAGACAACACGGCGTGGCCGGCACCTGGGACGACCTCTGCCGCCCGGCGTTCGCACAGATCCTGGCCAGACAGGGGGAGGGGGAAGGCTGCATCGACGTGGAACACCTGCTTTCCTGGGCGGTGGTCAACGCGCTCCATCGCGTCACGCCCGCCCCGAGCCGAGTGGTGTCCGGCGCGGTCATCCTCGCCTGCGCCCCCGGCGAGTTCCATTCCCTGCCAATCGAAATACTCCGGGCGGCCCTCGCCGAAAAAGGCGTACACGCCGACATGCTCGGCCCGAACCTGCCGGCGTCCGCCCTCTCGACGGCGCTCACCCGCCGAACCCGCCGCAGCTCGGTCGTGCTGTGGTCGCAGGCTCCCGACACCGCGGATCCCGCACTGCTCGCGGTGGTCGGTTCATCGGCCCGCATATACCCCGCCGGGCCCGGGTGGACCGGCATCTCCCTGCCGCCCGGCACCCGGGTACTCCAGACCCTTCCCGACGCCGTCACCGAACTGTCCGGGGAGCGGCAGCCGGACAAGCCCGCCGCCCTCGCGGATCGCACCGGCTGACCGACGCGCACGCACGGCCCGTTTCGAAGCTGTGCTAAAGATTGGCCATGCCCTATTCGCTCACCTACTCCAGCACGGCCTGTTTCGTCCTGAGCGAGACCGAGGTGGGCATCCTGCTCGGGCGGGCCCGGGAACTCAACGCCGCGGCCGATGTCACCGGCCTGCTGGTCTACCTGCTGTGGGGCGACGACAGGGCGGGTTTCGTCCAGGTACTCGAAGGCGAGCAGGACGCGGTGGAGGAAACCTACGCGCGGATCTGCCGCGACGAGCTGCACCGGGATCTGACGGTGGTGCAGCGGGGTGCGGTCGCCGGGCGGCGGTTCTCGGGATGGTCGATGAAGTTCACCCGGCTACAGCACCAGGAGATGCCGCAGGTGACTCCCGGACGCACCGTTGCCGAGGACATGGGGGACCCGCTCACCGACCCGGCGGCCGCGTTGCGGGTGATCGCCGCGGATGGTGACCCGCACAGCGACACAGGTGTGTAGCAGCGGCCGAGCCAGGACGGCCCGCCGAGGCTTCCGCATCGAGAACGACGCATCCGACGCGACCGCGTCGCCGAAGTAAATCACCGGTCATGGGGTTGTGGGACACAGGATTTCGACAGAGGTCCGTATCCGGCCGGCCCCGGTGAGGTGTGATCGACAAGACCTGAGCGCGGGGCCGGTGACCCACGGTTCGTATCGGGACGCGAATCCTGGCCATCCGGTGTGGTCGGCGAGTCGCGTCCACCGGTGGACCGGAAACGTTCCTCGTAAGTCCGGACGATTGGCAGTATGGCTCAGGGTCCTGTACCTGTTGCCTGACCGCCCCGGCACGAGAAGAGCACCGATGAGCACACCCGCGACACCTGCGAACTGGATTCGGCGTTGGCGGGTGCAGTCGTGGTTCGGACTGGTGCTGCTGGCAATGGTGCTGGTGGTGGGGGTCGGCGCGGTCCTGTCGGCGGTCGCCACCTCGCACACCGCCCGGGTGTCCGACCGGATCAACAAGCAGATCCAGCCCGCTGTCACCGAGGCCTATCGGCTTCAAGGTGCGCTGGTGGACCAGCAAACGGGGGTCCGGGGATACATCCTGGGCGCGGACCCCGTCTTCCTCGAGCCGTTCACCGTCGGCACCCAGGAACAGACGCGAGCCACCGAGCGCTTGCGGAACCTGTTGCAGGGCAGAGCCGATCTGCTCGCCGGTCTCGACGCCGTGGAGCGGTCGGCGGCGGCTTGGCGGCGTGATTACGCCGAACCTCGTATCGCCGCGGTAACTCCCGGCACACCGACACCGGTGGACACCGCGACGATCAACCGCGGTCAGGCCGCGTTCGACAGGCTGCGCGACGACTTCGCCGCCCAGAACGCCCAACTCGCCGCCACCGAGCGGGCCGACCGCGCCGATCTCGTACACAAGCGCACGGTGCGCGACGCCACGCTCGCCGGAATGCTCGTGGCCTTCCTGATCACCACCGTGATGCTGACGGTGCTGGTGCGCCGGCTGGTGGTACGCCCGCTCACCGCGCTGGAAAAGGCGTCCCGCCGGGTCGCCGACGGCGACTTCGGGCATCGGATCACCGTGCAGGGGCCCACGGAGGTCTCGAACATGGCCGGGGCGGTGGAGTCGATGCGCGAGCGCATCGTCACCGAACTCGAGTCCGCGCGCGTCAAGGAGATCGCGCTGGCCGACCAGGCCGCCGATCTCGACGCGCAAGCGGCGGAGTTGCGACGGTCCAACGCCGAACTCGAGCAGTTCGCCTACGTCGCATCGCACGACCTCCAGGAGCCGTTGCGCAAGGTGGCCTCGTTCTGCCAGCTACTGGAGAAGCGGTACGGCGACCAACTCGACGATCGAGCCAGGCAATACATCGGATTCGCGGTCGACGGCGCGAAGCGGATGCAGGTGCTGATCAACGATCTGCTCACCTTCTCCCGCGTCGGCCGCGTGAACGAGCACATGGTGCCGACCGACCTGGGCCGCGCCCTGGACAAGGCCCTGGCCAACGTCTCGACCGCCGCCGACGAGGCGGGGATGCGCCTGCACCGCCCCGAGCGATTGCCCGAACTGGTCGGCGACCCGACCCTGCTGATCATGCTCTGGCAGAACCTGCTGACCAACGCCATCAAGTTCCGCCGCCCCGACCAGGAACCCACGATCACGATCGACTGCGAACCCGAACCCGGAGACACCCCCGGTTGCCGGGTGAGCTTCTCCGACAACGGCATCGGGATCGCCCCCGAATTCGCGGACAAGGTGTTCGTGATCTTCCAGCGCCTGCACAGCCGGGACGAGTACAGCGGAACCGGCATCGGATTGTCCCTGTGCCGCAAGATAGTCGAGTTCCACGGCGGCAGGATGTGGATCGACACCGAGTACACCGGCGGCACGCGGTTCGTGTTCACCCTCGCCACCTCCGACCGGCTCGAGCCCGTCGGTGCGGTGAACGGGGAGATCCGGTCGTGAGTGTCCCCGTGTCGGACCTGGTCCGGATCAGAAGGGTTTCGTCGGCAGGTACTTGCCGTCGAGGGTGATCACCGCACGTTCCCCGCCGTCCGGATCGGCCACCTTGTCCACGCTGAGCCGGAAGTTGATCGCGCTGATGATGCCGTCACCGAACTGCTCGTGGACCAGCGCCTTGAGCGTAGTGCCGTAGACCTGCAGCATCTCGTAGAAGCGGTAGATCGTCGGATCGGTCGGCACGCCACCGGGAATCGAGCCGCGCACCGGAATGGCCTGCAAGGCCGCGGCGGCGTCGGAGTCCAGCTCGAGCAGCTCCGCCACCGCGACGGCGGCCTGTTCGGGTAGCGGATGCTGACCCAGCAGCGCGGCGGTGGTGTACGCGACCGACAAGCCCGAGACGTCGGCGATCTGCTGCCAGGACAGGTTCTTGGTGATCTTGGCCGTGACCGCGGCCTCGGTGACGGCGGCGCGTGCGGCGGGGGTGAGATGGGCGTGAATCATGGGTTCTCCTCGTGGTGGTGGGATTTCAGGCCGCGATCGGATCGATCGCGCCGGTGGGGATGTCGAAGACCCAGCCGTGCAGGGTCAGGTCCCGCTCGATCCGCGCGGCGGCGACCGAGGGGTGGGTGGCCAGGTTCGCCAGTTGCGCGGCGACGTTGTGGCGCACCAACTCCTGCACGCTCGGCGCACCGCCGTGCGAGCGCATCCGCGCCATCGCGGGGTCGGCGTGCCGCAGCCAGCGGGCGACCGCGGGCACCGCGCTCAGATCATGGTCCTGGGCCAGGGCCGTCATCGCGCCGCACGCGGAGTGCCCGCAGACCACGATGTCGCTCACCCCGAGCACCGACACCGCGTACTCGATGCTCGCGGTGACCCCGCCGATCTCGGCTGGGGAGTACGCGGGAACGAGGTTGCCCGCGGTACGGATGACGAACAGGTCACCGGCGTCGGCGGAGGTGATCAGTTCGGGCACCACCCGCGCGTCCGAGCAGCCGATGAACAACGCGCCCGGGTGGTGGGCGCCGGCCAATCGCTCGAACAGTTCGGCCTTGCCCGGAAAGATCTCGTGCTGGAAGCGCTGGACACCCTCGCTGAGGTTGTTCACGGCCTCTCCTTCGCTGTCTCGGATCGATAAGACAACTGTGGATGACCATGGGGTATAGAGTCCAAGACTTGCTATCGATCGTCTCGATCGGTGCTGTCTATACTTGGGCGATGGCCCCGGAAATCCGCCATCTCCGCTACCTGCTCGCGGTCGCCGAACACGGCAACTTCACCCGTGCGGCCACCGATCTGCACCTGTCCCAGCCCACGCTCTCGCAACAGGTCCGCCAGCTCGAGCGCATGGTCGGCACGCCCCTGCTGGACCGCAGCGGCCGCGCGGTCCGCCTCACCGACGCGGGGGAGCTGTACGCACGCCACGCCCGCGCCGCGCTGAGCGAGCTGGACGCCGCCGAGCGCGCGGTCCGCGATGTCGAAGACCTCACCCGCGGTCACCTCCGCGTGGCGGTGACCCCGAGCTTCACCGCCTACCTGCTCGGCCCGATCGTCGCCGAGATGCGCGAGCGCTATCCCGGCGTCAGCGTGGACATCCGCGAAACCAGCCAGGACGCCATCGAATCCGCCCTGCTGGCGGACGATCTCGACCTCGGCATCGCTTTCGCCGGAACCCACCTGCCCGGGATCGACGCCGAACCGCTGTTCGCCGAATCCCTGAACCTGGTCCTGTCACGCACTTCGAACACCCCCGCATCGGTCCCGGTGGCGGCCCTGTCCGGCTTCGATCTGGCCCTGCTCAACGCGGACTTCGCGACCCGCGCACACATCGACACCTACCTACGCGAACACGCGGTGACGCCATCGATCTCGGTGGAAGCCAACTCGATTCAGGCGGTGATCGAGATAGTCACCCGCACAACCCTGGCCACGGTGCTGCCGGACGCGATCACCCGCGAACACCCCGACCTGACGGCGGTCCCGCTCGACCCGCCCCTGCCCACCCGCACCGCGGTCCTGCTTCACCGGGCGGGCGCCTATCGGTCCGCGGCGGCGCGGGCGTTCCACCGGCTCACCGCTTTGCGGAGACCGGCAATCGATCCAACGTCGCAATAGCGTTCCCCGGCAACGGAATACGTTTCTCAACGGCCACTTTCGGTCGCCAGGCCGCCTCTGTCGGTCGCCAACGCCGCCGATCCACTGCGCGGCTCGGACTCGAAGCGATGAGCTGTCTTTCGGCGTCTTGTTTTAGATCAAAAAATAGAACTATGCGCATTTATGAATTTAATATCGCTAATGTCATACACCTGAACTCCAGTACCGAGCTATACCCGGACCGATCCCATCACCTTCTCGGTCCCGGACCAGGGAGGTCCGCCGCTCAGGGGAGAACAACATACGGCCGGGCGAGTCGCCCGGATCAGTGCCCGTCGGCGGCGGGTGCGGTGCGCAGGCCGTCGAGTGTCACCGCGATGAGGCGTTCGGCGGCGTCCGGGGTGGTCTCGCAGGCGACTCCGATTCCGTGCCCGAATCGGAGCAGGTCGCGAGGCTCGATGTCGGTGCGGATCGCGCCCGCGTCCTGAGCCGCCTGCAGCAGGGTGGCGGCCGCGCCGACGATAGCGGTGCGGCACAGCTGGAAGGTCGGGGTGTTGTGGTCCATGCCGGCTTTGAGGGTGGTGGCCAGGACGCGGTTGTCCATCACCCATTGCACCTGTTCGCGCAGCCAGTGCTCGAAAGCTGTAGCGGGGGAGTGTTCTTCGAGCAGCTCATGAGCGCGCTGGCTCAACTGCTCGATGCTGGA
The DNA here is from genome assembly GCF_040614455.1 of Nocardia sp. NPDC005978. NCBI lineage: Bacteria > Bacillati > Actinomycetota > Actinomycetes > Mycobacteriales > Nocardiaceae > Nocardia > Nocardia sp. NPDC005978. The sequence continues at coordinate 62,789 of NZ_JBEXUS010000040.1, read as the reverse complement.
ACGGTAGACGGCCTCGATCAGGGTTTCGCGATTGGGGAAGTGGCGGTAGAGGGTGCCGATTCCGACGCCCGCCCGGCGCGCGATCTCCTCCAGTGGCGCGTCCGGGCCCTGTTCGGCGAATGCCTGCTGAGCGGCCGTCACGATCCGCTCGTAGTTGCGGCGCGCGTCCGCGCGCATCGGCTTCTCCGTCGGCGGTGCTCCCACGAACCCTCCACTAGAAAACGGATGGACCCTCCGGATAGGCTTGCGTAAATGGAGGAGCCCTCCATATGATAGCTCTATCGTAAGCGGAGGATACCTCCGTTTGATTCCCATTCGATGGAGCTTCCCTTGTCGACCACACTTTCTTCGAACGGCGCTGCCTCCGGGAGCCAGGTCGTTGTCCCCGAAAATCGGGGATCCCGGTCCGGCATCGTGCTGGCCGTCCTGCTGACCTGCCAATTGATGATCGTCCTGGACATCACGGTGATGAATGTGGCGCTGCCGCGCATTCAAGCCGATCTGGATTTCAGCCCGACCAGCCTGTCCTGGGTGATGAACGCGTACACCCTGGCCTTCGGCGGATTGCTGCTGCTGGGCGGGCGCGCCGGGGACCTGTTCGGCCGCCGCACGCTCTTCCTCGCGGGCGCGACCCTGTTCACCCTGGCCTCGCTCGCGGGCGGTTTCGCACCCTCGGCGGCATGGCTGCTCATCGCGCGGGTTGCCCAGGGTGTCGGCGCGGCCATGGCGGCGCCGAATACGCTCGCGCTCCTGACCACCACCTTCCGCGAACCCAAGGCTCGAATTCGCGTGCTGGCGTTGTTCTCCGGAATGTCCAGCGCCGGTTTCGCCATCGGCCTGATCGTGGGCGGCCTGCTCACCGAATGGCTGAGCTGGCGGTCGGTGCTGTTCATCAATGTGCCGTTCGGCCTGGCGGTCATGGTGCTCGCGCTGCGCTACCTGCCCAGAGTCGACCGGCAGGAGGCGCACCTGGATCTGCCGGGCGCGATCACCGCCACCACCGGTGTGACCGCCCTGGTCTACGGGTTCATCAGCGCCGCATCGCACGGCTGGGGCAACGCGACCACCGACATCTCCCTGGCCGTAGGCGCCATCCTGATCGCAGCCTTCCTGCTGATCGAATCCCGTGCGGCCCAGCCCCTGTTGCCCCTGCGCCTGTTCGCCGACCGCAATCGTGCCGCCGCCTACGCCAGCATGTTCCTCGCGCCCATGGCGGGCATGTCGATGTTCTTCTTCCTCACCCAGTTCCTACAGGACGTGCTCGGATTGAGCGCCCTGGCAACCGGTTTCGCGTTCCTGCCGACGGCGGTCCTGATGTTCGCCGTGATCCGCACGATCCCGCGCCTGCTGCCGCGCTTCGGCCCGAAGCCCCTGGCCATGACGGGCAGTGCGTCGATGGTCGCGGGCCTCGCCCTGCTCACCCGTTTGACCGCCGACAGCGGGTACTTCCCGCTGTTGTTCGCCGCGATGATCCTGCTGGGTTTCGGCCTGGGCCTGACGGTTTCGCCCCTGAACGTCATCATCATGTCGAATGTCGAACCCCACGAGGCAGGTGCGGCAGGCGGTGCTCTACAAACCCTCCAACAAACCGGCGCAGCCCTGGGCCTGGCCATCCTGGTGACGATCTTCGGCACCGCGTCCCGCGCCGCCGGCGGCACGGCACAGCACGCCCTGGTGGGCGGGATGACCACCGCCTTCGCGGCCGCGGCCGCGATCGCGACCCTGACCTTCGTCGTCGCCCTGACCTTCCGGAACCTCCAACCGGTTACCCGATGACACGTGGGAAGATTCCGACGAGTGAGGCCGGTCGAACTGTCGACGCACTCGCCCGCACCTGCGCGGCTCCCGGCTCCCTATCGACGCGTGACGATCTCTGTATGGCAAACCCGACTGCTCCCACCATCACGGCCCGGCAGCCAGGTCACTGGTGAACAACTTCCAGGACGATGCCTTGACCTCGCCGTTGATGACATACGGGAATGACATCTCATCACGCAAAGAAAAGACACCACTTTCCTGCAAACGCTCCGCCAGGTTCGCACTCTTCACAGCGACCTTCAATGGCCTATGCTCGCCGACTTCCACCAGATTGTTCGCAAACGTCCCCACCGCATCATTGCCCTCGGTCGAACCGAACGGTTCAAAAAAATAGACAGCCGTGACGTCCTCGGGGAGACAACCCGTGAGGATATCCGTGTTCAGGGTCCGGACATGATGCAACCCCAGCTCTGCCGCGTGCCTATTGGCGAACGCCGCAAAATCGGGTTCGATCTCGATCCCGTACACCCTCTTCGCATCGGTGAACATCCCGAAGAAGTCGATGGCCTTGCCGGTGCCGGAACCGACATCCACAACGACATCACCGGGACCCAGATTCAACGCCCCCTTGGCCCAGGTCAGATACCTCAGCTCCGAAGGCTCCGGCGGGTACACCTCTTCTCGCCCACCAAAACGCCCTGCAACCTTCGATACCAACCCATCCGCAGCGAACTGCTCCTGCGGCCGATCATCCTTCGGAACGCCATGAAACCTGTATTCCGGCAGGCCCAACACGCGCCCGAATTCACGATCTGCCTGCTCATGGCGTCCTTGAGACACCAGCGCCACGAGCTCGTCCCGCCACCTTGCCCGCGCAGCAGCCCGCTGTACCGGATCCTCGTCGAAGAACAGGGACTTCCGCCTCGCGTAGAACGGGTCATTGCTGACTACCGCATCCGGCCCCCGCGAACCGGCGCCGAACATAGAGCCAATGTCATGTACGAGCCGCCCATCCACCTGCTCGACTTGTTCCAGAATTTTCCGTACCTCGCGTGGAAATTCAGCATGCGTTTTGATGATCTGTGGGATCGCCTTCTGAACAATCGCCTCGGCAATGCGTTTGGCCGCCTGCAGCATTTCGGCGACGAGCGAACCACTACGAAACCCGTCCATCAAAATTTTGCTGCCCCTATTGCCGAGCCGTCAACCTTCCAAGACGACGACAGCGCCCTCGACCTCTTCGAGATCCGAGCCGCACGGGTCAGGCAGTTGATGGCGGTGTTCGCCGGTAACGAGGACGCCGAAGAACGGAACAGCGGTAATGGCCCCGCGACCCTATGACAGATTCTGCCGGAAATGTCCCGAGCTTGGTGGACGATCCCCCCGTCCTCAATCGAGGTAACGAGCTTGATCAGGTCCTCCTATATTTCGGTATCCTTGCCGGGCGAGCACAACCGTTGCCGAGGCGACGCCGGTGGTAGGACTCTACTTTGTCGTCGGTGGTGCGACCGGCCAGTCTCACCACCACTGACGGGTGTGCTCACCGACTGGACTCAGGTCGGCTGAGCGCGCTCGGTACCTGTCGCGCCGAGGTCTATATGCGATCTCGGTCCTGCTGTGTTAGAACACTTTTTGATAAGAGAAACCCATCTCTTGTGTCGATACACGGCAGGGAAGGTATGTGGGGTGTTCATGTGCACGAGGCCGGGTGGCGAGGATTCGTACAGATTGACATAAGATATATTATCGGCACTTGTATGGCGTTGGGTGGCAACTTCTTTCGCGGTCGCAACCGAGGATTCCGGTGGCTGACGGGTTGAGGGTCGGCTTGGGACTTGCTGTCGGTTCGGGCCGCTCTGCCGACACTCACCGCTGTGCGCCGATGTAGGTCATTGCCCTCGCTCGGGAACCTTGACCGAATACGTCACTGTGACGATTTGCTCTGTGCAAGAGGGCAATCCGTTCCTGCGCACGACAGAATATGTCAACCGTGCATCGCCCGGTACTAACCCGGAGTCGGCAAGCAACCCCGATGTGACCGGCGGTGGTGTGATCTTGGATCAACTCGTCCCGTTGTCGAACCAGGGCGTGGTACTTATCGCGCGCGGGGGGCTGGGTGGTTGTAGGGACGAAGCTCCCCTCCATGCAACCGTCACAGATAGGGAGGCGAATGCGAGAGATACGAGGAACATCGGCCGTTCGCCTACCCAGCCTTGTGCCCAACCTTGGATCATTGTTCCCGCAGCTACACCCAAGCCGGCGCTGGTAGAGATCCAGGCCAGAACCAGCGTGATCGACCTTCTGTGGCTAATCTGCTCGGCTAGTCCGGTGAGAATTGCCATGGCGGGTGCCATGAAGGTCCCGCCGATAGCCAAGAGAACGGTCAATTGGGTCAGGTCTCGGACAACCGTCAGCGGGAGCAACGCAACCCACACAATCGTCACTGCGACAACGAAACGGCGATAGTTGGCGCCCGTATCGCGCATCGCGCCATAGACCATACCGCCGATCGCGCTGGTCGCTGCCCAGAGCGCCAACGCAAGCAAGCCGATCTGCTCATGCCCTTCCATTGCTGCGAACGCCAGGACGGCAACGTCGAGGGCACCCAACATTCCGCCGAATCCGAATGAGGCCACAAACAGTATCGGCATGCCCCGCACCAGGATAATTACGTTCTGCTGACGAGGGGCCAAGAGATCGATGGGTGGTTCGGTGCCCGGTTGCGCTGCCAGCCAGAGCATGCCGATCAGGTTTATCGTGATCACGATCGGAAGTCCAACGTAGGGATTGATCAGGTTGAGAAAGCCCATGGCTGGAGGCCCGGACGTGAACAGGACCTCTTCGAGTGAGGCTTCCAACGAATAGGCGACTCCCAGCGAAGGTGTCTTTGCGTGCAAAATGGTCCATCGTGCCCGAACCATGGCACCAGCCGGGGGGATGCCCGCACCGGTGATGGCAGCCGCCGTGATGAGGTCCAAGCCCGATGAGTCCGTCGAGGTGAACAACAGGATTCCGAAGGAACCTACTGCCAGGACCGTCGCAGTGCGGTGCAGAACCCACCGTTGTCCGCGAAAATCGGCAATTCTGCCCCAAAACAAACCACCCAACGCGGCACACACCATGTACACACCACAGGCGAAGCCGGCGAAGGCATAACCGCCGCGGGTCTCTGAAATCAACTGCAGGATCCCCAAACCCACAGTTGAGAGGCTTGCTCGCGCCATCACGCCAGCAGCCACCAGCGCTCTAGCGCCCGCAGGAGCGAACACACGTCGATAGTTGTCCCATGCGAGCAAGCTCATCGCGCTCCCCCCGGCCGGCCGCGCCTATCGATATACACAGTGGGACGACGCGTACTCAGATCCATTGATGTATCCCGTGCTCAGGGGCCCGGCTTCCGGTTGCGCTTGTCACTAAACCCCAGAGACCTCTCTCGAAAATGGATCAAATTCTTTGGACTATAGCCAGTCTCGATGCCTGGCTTCGTGGTTGGGAACAGTGCGCAAGCTTGTGCGCGCCGCAACGAGTGCCTGCTGTAGTCGTGGCGGCCGTCGGCGCTGTGCTCGCGAACGCCGTAGACCCTCAGTAGTGGGAATAGCGGCATTGCCCCCGGAGCGATTCGCACTTAACCTCTTTGGCGGCCGGTTCAGTAGTCGTCCACGAGTTGCCTTGGCAATTTCGTCAATTGGCCGAACGCTCCGTCAAAGATTGGTAATATGGAACCCCGCGAACAGGAAAAAGTTCGAACTCTTTCAGCGACCGGATGCCTGGGAGTGGAATACGCGCATATCTATACCGATGAGAGCTTCTCGTTGCAACACTTACGTGGCATTGCAGAGCTTCATAAAGGGTCGATCGGTAGCGACGCCGTAAAGATAGTGCTTGTTGATGACTACAGCACGGACGTCCCCATCGAGGAATTTGATATGGCCGAATTCCTTCAGCAGCTCGATCTAAACCAAGCCCGACCTGATGTCGTGGTTCTCGAATCGGAGCTGGTTAAGCTGTGCTCGAAATTGGTCAAACTTATTGGCAACCGAAAGCTCGAACGCGGCATCATTGCCTACCGGCGGACACGCGGAAAGTATCCGTGCTCACTTTTGATTGCCACCTGGTACATGCTTAGACTGGGTGTCTTCGGCCGACCCGCGATACCGTGTGTTCACGGCACTGCGGACAAACTCTACACACCTCGGCTGCTGACCATCCTGCCTGATCGATTCATCACGCCCGAACGGCAGGCCTTGGACATTATCCGCGCCACCCCATATGCCTGGTTGATCGACCGCATCGACCACATATACTTCTCTCATCTACCGGATGTTAAAAGTGACTGGGACGCGTTTGACGCTGAGGAATACGTCGAACGTAACTACGGCCGCAAAATCCTCTCCGAGGATCGCGAAATAATAGATTTCGTCATCAACACGCTGCAAGAAATGAACATCAAGCCCGGTAGCATGCAATCAGTAGCTGATGTTGGATCCGGACCGAATTTATATCCGGCGCTCATGGTGAGCCCGTTCATCGCCAACGATGGCAGTCTGGAACTGATCGATGTCGCTGCACCAAATCTCGAATATCTACGGCGGATACTCGATAGCCATGACGACGAGCAACAGGCTAAATGGAGGCTCTTCGAGGAACATATTCGGTCTCTAGGGGTCCCTGCAGACCTGCAAAAGGTAAAATTTCTGTCGTCGGTGAGACGTGGGAGCATCTATGAACTTCAGCCGAATCGATACGACACCGTGCTATCGTTCTTCGTCAGCGACTCGATTACGGACGACGAGAGCGGGTTCGAGGATTCCGTCGCCTCTCTGATGGGCTCAGTGAAAGCGAATGGCTTGTTTATAGTTGCCCACATGCTCGGGTCACGCGGCTATTTCGCGGGCGAACGAACATTCTTTCCCGCGATTAGCTTGTCGATGGAGCAAATTCAAGAGAACTATGACAAGTATGGGCTCTGTCATTATCGGCGGATCGGTCGTGACGGTCCTGTGCTGATACGCAAAGGCTACGAAGGCATGGCGGTAGTCGTTGGGCGTAAGAATCGATAATACGGCAAAGAGATGCCACACTCGCTTCAACAAAGCTGCCCGGTGCCGCACGCATTGCATGTTGTTTCCGCCGCGCCGGGTGCGTAGGAACTGACTCAAGGACGGCGCTTTGCTGGCCTGAGGTCTCTATGCAGGGACCGGGTCCACACCTTGTGTGGACCATATAGACCACTTTTACCTCACGATGCTGTTAATGCCAGATCTACCTCAAGAGTCATTGGTGACGCTCCCGCCTCATACCGCAGGTGAAATTCATAGCAGCAGCCGGCCTTCACTTCGATCGGCTCGGCGAGAAATACTACTTGCGGATTCAGGAGGAACTCGGTTGGCTCTTTTCTCAGAAGAGACGGTGTCAGATACAACTGGTACGGAATTCGTACGGCGTTGGCGATCCCGTCTCCTGTTCCCGTAAGTGAACCTCCTGCCGTAATGGACGTAGTGATGTTGTTACGGAAGTCGACATCGGAATATAATGCTTGAGTCGACAGCGTCCGATCACCGGGCAGTGCATGATATCGTGTACCGAACCCGAAGTTCAAGCCGTAAAGCTTCTCCTGCGCAGCAACGAGTTCGATGCCATTGACCATCCGTGTCGGGATCACAGTGCTGTTCGGCTTCAAAAATCGTTGAAGATTAGCCAATATCTGGAGCTGTGGCTCGTAGAAGAATCCGGCACTGATTACTTCGCTGATCAGCACATCCACTGACTCCGGAAGATCGATGGCAGCCGCGTCGCCAGCGACGACGACGATTTGATCGCTCATACCGTTGAGAAGGGCATGGCCCGCGATGACATCCAAGTACTCTTCATTGATCTCGATGCAGTAGGCCCGTCGAGCGCCAGCGCGCACGGCCAGCATCCCGAGCAGTCCGGTGCCGCTGCCCGCATCGACGACCACATCGCCAGGGCGGACGACCTCGGCAATTGCCCGGCTGAATAGATCAACTCGTTCTCGGTCGTGTAGGCACGCCTGAATATCGAGAGACGTAAAGATTCTCGCGGTGCTCGTCATGGCAACGGATGCTAACCAACGTCCGCCGCCCACGAGTTCCCATATTTGGTGGTACCGCCCACGTCGAAGTTGACGGTAGCGTAATCGGTTGTGGGACCGCTGAAGACTTCTCCCGATCCAGCTTTCGGCCGACTTTCTCGATTAGGTCCGCCAAGATCGCGTGGTCAGGCATCCTATGGTCGTGGGACGACGGTGCATGACGGAATCGAGTTCTTGCGGACCGGGAAGCAACATCTCGGCGAATAACTTACGGCAACGAGAGTCTCGCGCTCGGCGACGACATATCGCACGCGAGCCGGAGTGCAGAGAACACGCAGCCACCCAAGAGAAGAAAGCACTCGTCCGATGACCGAGGCCAAGCTCACCCGTGCCGCCATAGTCGATGCGGCCATCGCAGTGGCTGACGAATCCGGGATCGACGGAATCTCGATGCGGCGCATCGCCGAACGAATGGGTGCCGGGGCCATGTCGCTGTACCGGCACGTGCCTAACAAGGACGCGCTGCTGGCCGCCATGACCGATGAGGTCTCGCGCCGCAATCCCTACCCCTCCCCTGAGAGCCAGTCCTGGACCTGGCGCGATCGGGTCCAGATTGCCGCCGAGGTGGATTGGTACCTGTACCAGAAACATCCGTGGGTGTTGTTCACGTTCGCGATGCCGCGCTACAACTTTGGCGAACACAGTCTGATCGTACTGAGTTGGCTGGTCGAGGGCTTCACAGGAGATCTCGGGGTTGATGCCAGGGAGGGCACCCGGATGTCGCTGTCGGTCTGGAGCTTCACCGCAGGCGTGGCGCTGCAGCAGGTCAGCGCCCGGCTACTGGTGCACCGTGACGTTGAGCCGGCGGACTGTTCGGGCCTCGGCGCTCTGCTCGAGGGTGCACCGCGCTGGCCGACCCCACCGGCGCTGGCCGAGCTGCACGGCACGGGTGCCGGCAATCTGCTCGAGCCCGAGCACCTGCTCCACACGGGTCTGACCGCGCTCTGCGACGGCTTCCAGGCGTACGCCCGACGCGCCTGACATGGGCGCGTCGCCGCGGATCCTGCTCTTGACCGTCGGGTCGCGTGTCGAGCGTGCGAGCAACCGCCTACCAGCCACTCGCTGACAATCGCAAGCGCCTAACTGCCCGCTGCGGCAATATGCGCCGTGCTCACGAGCTGCACGCGATGCGGCGCTCGCGCCGTGTCGCTCCGACGCGGCTGCTCGCGGCCTAGCCGGTGCAACGATCGATTCCACTCGGGTCGGCGTCCGATACTTCCATACCTATCTCCGGTTCGGAGAGTTGAGCGAGCGTGCTGTGGTCCATGTCGACCACGGCACCTAGGAGCAGCTCGGTTATCGCGATCAAGTGGGCCTGCTCAAGGCTGCGGGAGCATGTGGACCACTAGAGTTTGAACCGCCTCGATGTCGGTCCAGGCGTGGCACAGGTGCGCGCGCTCGATATGGACGACCTGGATCTGGCCAATTTGCCCGGCTTTATAGTTTGCGTTGGCCTACTTTTTCTTGCCGACCTGCTTCACTGTGACAGTCAGCCTGGGTAACAGAGTATTCCGTGACTCTTGCGGCTGCTGTAAGTATTTCAACCATGCAGTGCCCGGTACTCACCCGGAGTCATGCCGGCTTCCTTCTGGAAGCTTCGATGGAACGTGCGTTCGGAGGTGAACCCCGACGCCGCCGCGACCGCGGCCATCGACCGCGTGGGAGGTAGGCGTAGTAGGACCTTCGCGTGAGAGATCCGGCGTCGGCGGATTAGGTCCGCCACGCCTTGACCGTCGCCCTCGAACAAACGAAAGAGGGTGCTGCGTGACATCGCGCAGGCCTGGGCGATCTGGTCGGCATTCAGATTCGGATCGGCGTAGTGGCGCTTCACGAACGCCAAGACCTGCTCGCGCATCATCGCCTTGGCCGGCTGGCCGACGACCGGGCGATCGGTGGACAGCAGGACCAGGGACGACATCAGGTCGCTCGCGTGTTCCCCCAGGACGCCGGCCGCCAGCGGGTCGGCGTCTTCCAAGTCCAGCAGTCCGCGGAAGAAGGTCTCCGCGATGCCGACCGCTCCCACCGCGGGGATCCGGACACCGGTCGGAAGCCTGCCCAGGGGCAATCCGGTTCGCTCGAGGACGTCGTCGAGTGGCATCTGCACCACGCACAGCCCCCACGCGCCTTCGAAGCGCGCGTGCATCGGGCGGGCGCTGTCGTAGAACAGCAATCCACCGGGGGCGTACTCGGCGGTCCGGCCCGCGTGCCGGAGGCTTCCCCGGGCGTTCAGGGAGAACGTTGCCCACAGCACCGGTGTCGTCGGATCCTTTGTGCCACGGGCGGTTCGGTGAACATCGTGTTCATCTGCTTCGACCGTGGACACCTGAACGGAGTCGTAGGACGCCAACCTGATGCGACCGCGAAATGGCGTGGGCTGGGGACGGCTGATGGAGAAGGGAACATACGTACGTGAGAGCGCGTCCTCCCATTGCTCGAACGCCTCGAGGGGTGCGACACCCGGTGCTGATCGCACTTCGATCGAAGTGTTCGGCACCGCGTGCGCAGACGCCGGCGATACGCGGGTCGAGCGCTTGTGCCCGACGGGGTTCTCGAGCAGTTGCGGCGCCTTTCATCGATGCTGATGCGTCAGCACTGCCTCCGTGCTCGGAACAGACTCCCCGGCAATGCTTCTCACCCGTTCCCCACCGAACGACAGGTCGTTGCATCGTAGCGAACGCGGGCCGCTCGCCCTGGTGAAACGGGCACTCTCCAAAAGATACTGGACTCGCGACAGGTCGAATCCGGCCGCTCGCCACGGTGGCTCAGCGGTACCCGGCCGGACTCGATACCGATGTCAGCGCAGCGCGACGAGTTCGTGCAGCGTCGTCCCGGAGTGGCGTTCCACGGTGTCCTCGTGGTGGATCGACAGCTCGAACGCGGACTGGAACCTGAAGTAGGCCGGGTGGCCGATCGCCCTGTGCAGCAGCGGGCGGAGCGGCTTGGCCCGGATGAACGGAACGTCGTCGAGCAGGTCGTGGGCGTGGATCACCGTGTTCACGGTCAGCCGTAGTTCGAGGTGGCCAGGCACTTCCAGGTGGACCCACTTCGGGTACTCCCGCCCGGCGGTCGCGTCGAAGCGGGTAGGCCCTTCGGTCAGCACGGTCTCCCCCGTCGACAGCAGCACCTGGTCGCCGCGAGCCAGCATCAGCGGGGCGATCGCGTGTCCTCCGCGCCGAGGCTGGGTCAGCACATTGGCGAACAGCAGCGAGTACTCGTCGGTGTACAGCCGCCCCCAGTGCCAGCGGTCGATGACGCGCTTCATGTCGCCGACGCCCCAATTGTGGTCGGCGTATCCGCGTCCGGTGACCTCGAGCTTCGTCCCGTCGATCTCCACCGTGCCGTGGACGCGCGCCCGCGGGGCTCCGACCACCCAGCCGAAGATCTCCCCCGCGCCGAAGCTGGTTTCGCCCCTACCGGGCATCCACGCGGGAGTCTCGTTCTCGAAGGTCAGGTCGAAGACTAACCCGTCCTCAGCTAGGCGCACATGGTGTTTGGGGAGCTCGCCGGGCGTGAACTCCGATCTGGCGGTGTTCTCCCCTATCCGTACGTCGCAGCCGTCTGCCGAAAAGCTGGTCGCCGCAACGGGATAGCGCCGAGCGGCCTGCCTGCGTTCGCCGTCGGGGTTGTAGACGATCAACTCCACCCACGGCTTGGCCCACGGCAGATCTTCGGGGCGGCGCTTGATCAGGAACCCGACCACCACATGGCCGCTGTCCAGGAGCGCGTCGAAATACCAGTGTTCGAAGGCCGCCCGGCTCGGTGACGGGTGCAGGCCGTTGTCGTGCGGGGCAACCGTGGTCAGGTCGCCGTCGCGGCGGCCCGGACCGTTCCACGCCTCGGTTATCGCGGTACTCGGCATAGCTTGTACATCCTTGGGAAAGAAGGGATTCGGAGAAGCCGTTCAGCGTCGCAACGCACCGCTGGCGTCGAATTGCGCTTCCCGCCCGGACATCTGGGCGCGATACCAGTTCTCGCGATGCTTGCTCATGACCCGCTCGTGCACGCGCGCGAACGGCGGGCAGACGCGCCGCGCGATCTCCATCGCGGTGATGAGGGGAAACCGTGCGACGGGAATGAGAATCCACGGGAAGGCCGGTGGCATCCGGTAACCGCGCCGGGTGCCGGGAGCCATGTACATGGCCGCGTACACCGAGTTGATCCGGTAGTTGTAGGCCGCGCGCACCCGCGCCCACCCCTGCTGGTTGGGCCGCGGCGCGAAAGCCTCCGGGTAGGACTCGATCAGCTCCGCACCGTGCTGTCCGGCGTCGAAGGAGCGGGCGATGACCGTCATGGCCAGCACCCGCAGCGAATCGGCGATCGTCTCGGGATACCACCGCACCCGGACCCCGAGCAGATGACCCATGTATCGCTGAAAGTGCAGCAGCGCACGGATTTCCGACGGTGTGGTCTGATAGCCGAGCAGCCACAGGCCCATGCCGGGCGTGACGCTGCCCGCGAGCAGGGTCAGCAGCTGGTACGTCTGGCTGATCGGCAGCCCCCACCGCTCGGTGTCCCATTCCGGGTGCTCGGCGACCTTGGCTCGCACCGAGACGTGCATGACCCGCACCTTCATCGCGGTGGCCCGGCCCGGCGACCCCGGGGTCAGCAGCGCACCCGGCTGTGAGACGTCGATCCAGAACCGGCAGGTCTCGAGAAACCGCCGCAGCGCGCTGTCTCCCGCGTACCCGCCGGCGAGTGAGAGCGGGGTCGCCACCGCCGCCTCGGTGTACACCTCCAGGGTTTCCGCGCCGGCGAAGCTGAAAAGCATTGTGCCCCAGCGCCGCCAGATGGCCGCACCCTGTTCGACCAGCTCCGGGCGCAGCCAGTCCGGATCGGTTTCGAACTCGGCGAACAGCTCCCGCATCTCGGCCGGGGCGTCGGGTACCGCGTCGATGCCTGATTCGAGGGCGGTCTCGAGCATTGCCCGCCCGCGCACCCAGCCGATCTCGCCGTGCATGACCGCGGCCACGAAGCGCTCGGCGACCGGGTCGCCGGTGAACAGGTCCGCGCACAGCGCGTGCGCCTGCTCGTCGGTGGGGAACGCCCCGCTCCCGGTGAGCGTGGTGAGCAGGCGATCCAGCCGCCGGGCCGCGGGGGTGTCGCGGGCTTGCCAATAGCGAAAGGCGCTGGGGCAGCGGGCCGGCGCTGTCGCGGGCACCGACGGGATATCCACTGACATGGGCGATCCTTCCGTTCGAATCCCGCGATCACCTATCGGGGACGACTACCTCAACATACTGAAAGGTACCTACCACCGTACTCAAAAGTATGGAAATGCGGGAGGGGGGTTCCGCCGCGCTCACGGCACGATCCGAAAACGCAGCATCATGTCGTGGTCCTCGTGATCGAGCAGATGGCAATGCCAGACGTAACCGCGAAGCTCATCGGTGTGCGGACCATCGTGCACCGGGTGCACGCCCGCACCGTGTGGTGAATGCGACGCCGCCGGAACGGAAGCCGGGGCCTGCTCCCCCGGAACCCGCGCGAACGCCGCGTCCGGATCGAACCCGAGTTCCGCGGCCGTCGGGAATCGCACGATGATGCGGGTGACGGTGCCGCCGTCGGTCCGGACGACGTCCTTCCAGCCCGATTCCCACTCCTCGGCGGGCATCGGTGCGCCGCCGAGGAATCCGTCCGGTGCCGGTGTCCACTTCTCCCCCACCGGCGGTTGCGGATTGGCTACCTGGTAATCCACGGTCCGCAAGACCGTGCGATCCAGGATCCGGAACGTCACCAGGTGGATGTGGATGGGATGCGGATCCGGGGTGATGTTGATGATGTTCCACTGCTCGACCGTGCCCTGCCTGGGCATTTCGATCTCGGAGCTGCTGTACCGCAGGTTGTTCAACGACATGATCGACGGCGGCATCCGCACCTCGTACGGCTGGCTGACGGTGACGTTCCGGATCATCGACGGAGAAGCCAAGGGCGGCAGCATGTCCGGCAGTCCGGGACCGCCGCGCAGGCGAGTAGGCACCGGCAGCGTGCAGCCGATGCGATCCTCGGCGCGGAATCGGCAGAACAACTCCATCGCGACCTCGCCCAGCACCGCGGCCTGGAACGGCGGGGCGAGATCATTGCGCAACTCCACCGTCTCCCCCGGTGCGAGCCCCGAGAAGTCGACCAGCAGATCCACGCGCTCGCCCGGGGCCAGCAGGAACTCGGTCACCGGCACCGGCGCGTCCAGCACGCCGTGGTCGTTGCCGATCACCCAGAACCGCATCCGGTTGCCGAAGAACAGATTCCACACGCTGTACGAGGCCGCGTTCAGCGCGCGAAAGCGGTACAGCCCGCGTGCCACATCCATGTTCGGCCAGACCTTGCCGTTGACCACCCCCACATCCCCGACGCCGCCGCCCTCCCAGGAGCCCTGCGGCACCACCGGTGTCGTGCGCAGACTCTGCCGGCCGTCGGCGTCGAAGATCTTCTCCTGCAACACCAGTGGCACTTCGAACTCCCCCGCCGGCAATCGGAGCGGGTTGTCGGCGGCGCCGGTGTCGAATTCGTCGCGCAGCAGCACCATGCCGGCCAGGCCCGCATAGACGTTGGCGCGGGTGATGCCCATCGCGTGGTCGTGGTACCAAAGCCCGGCCGCGTGCTGCGGGAACGGATACTCGTGCACGGCGTGCTGTCCCGGGTACACGGGGCGTTCGGGGTGTCCGTCGCTGTCGGGCGGAGTGACCCCGCCGTGCAGGTGCAGCACGGTCGGGGGCGCGGTGCGGAAGCCGTCGTGGACGCCGTGCACGGTGGTGTCCAGGTCCGCCGCGAACGGGTGCGGGCCGAGCTCGTTGCGGAACCGCACGGTGAGCGGGGTGCCCGCGCGATGTTCGATCGTCGGGCCCAGATAGTCCATGCCGCTGTAGCCCATCGCGGGTGATTCGGGCAGGTCGCGATGGAAGCGGTGGGTGGTCGTGGCGGCGGTGACGTGCAGTTCGCGCCCGGATATCACGGGCAATCTCGGCAGATCGTCGACGAACGGGGTGAGTTCCGGGGAATGGAAGATCAGCGGGCTCGGTGGCGCGCTCGCGGATCGAATTCCGTTCCAGGACAGTGCCACTGCCGCGGTGCCGATGATCCCGCCGCGCAACAATCCGCGGCGGTCGAAAGTGCCGTCCATCGTGCTCAACCCTTCTGGTGAGGGCGTATCCGAACGCCACTCCATACCTTCGGGTACAGTAGACCGTACTTTCGAGAATGGTTACTTGGCGGGTTCGTCCACCGGCCCTCGACGCCCCGCCTTCTACGATCGAGGTGTGCAGATGACCCACAGGCGCCGCCGCCCATGACCATCGAGCCCCCGCGCACCCCCGCCGCCCCGCGCAAATCCAAGAAAGCCGAAGCCCAGCAGCGCGGCGCCAAACCCGGCGGCCGCGGCCCCCGCCTGTCCTACGACGACTGGATCGACGGCGCCCTGACCCTGCTCGCGCAAGAGGGCCCGACCGCGGTCCGCATCCCCCGCCTGTGCGAGGCGCTCGGCGTCACCAAAGGCAGCTTCTACTGGCACTTCGACGACATAGGCCAACTCGAGAACGCCATGGCCGACCGCTGGAGCGCCAACCAGGCCGTGGTGATCGCCAACGTCGCGACGGTCGAGTCGATGCCGATCGAGCAGCGCCTCGAGGCCATGGCCACGATGCTCGTCGAACGCGACTGGCTCGTAGAGGCCACGGTCCGCGAATGGAGTCGCACCCACCCCAGCGTGGAAACCGCGGTCCGCGAACTCGACAAACGGATCTTCGACACGATCCGCACGGCCCTGTCCGAGCTCGGCTTCGACCCCGAGGCCGCCCGCCTGCGCGCGGGCGCGATGGTCTACCTCGGTATCGGCTTCATCCACGGCCGCGGCAGCCTGCCGATCCCCGCCCAGAACGAGGTCCGCGCGGTGCTGTCCCTGCTACTCACCCAGTAGTCGTAGTCCGCAGTTCCGCGCTCCGCGAAACGAGGGGCGTTCGATATCTCGGGCGCCTGACCTTCGAAGCGGCAGTGGTGCAGTAGGTTTGGGCAACCGTGCACAATCATGAACCCGCCGGCTACGACTGCCCGTTCTGCTTCCTGCTCGCCGGCGGCGAGACTCCCCTCGACACCCCGCGCGACATCGTGCTACGCACCGCCCACGCCACCGCCTTCACCGCCTCCCGCTGGTGGCCGAACAACCACGGACACGTCCTGGTGATCCCGAACGCCCACCACGAGAATCTGTACGACCTGCCCGCCGAATACGGGCACGCGGTACGCGATGTGGTCCGCGAGGTCGCCGTGGCGATGCGAGCCACATACGGCTGCGCCGGGGTATCGACCCGCCAACACAACGAACCCGCAGGCGGACAGGACGTCTGGCACTACCACGTGCACGTCTTCCCCCGCTACCACGCCGACGATCTGTACATGTCCCGCCCGCGGCCCGGGTTTGTGCCCGGTGAACAACGGTGGGCCTATACCGACAAGCTGCGCAGCTACTTCGGGCCTCCATCCGAGATGTGAACCCTCGAGCGGCGGACGGCCTACGGTGGTCCAGTGCCCGCTGATCGCACATCACCCACGCGGTCGACACGGCTCTCACCGGACTTCTACCGGCTGTGGAGCGCCACGGCGGTCAGCCAGCTCGGTAGCGCCCTGGGCTTGGGAGCATTGCCGCTGATCGCGATCCTGGTCGTCCACGCCTCGGTACTGCAGGTCACGTCGATGGTGGCGGTTTCTGGTCTGGTGGCCGCCATCCTGGCGCTGCCGTTGGGACCCTGGTTGGAGTTCCGGCGCAAACGTTCGGTCATGATCGCAGCCAACCTTGTGTGCTTCACAGTCCTGGCCTCGGTGCCGGCCGCGGCGTGGCTGGACGCGGTGACATATCCGCAGTTGTGCCTCGTTGCCGCGTTGAGCACGGTCTGTGCGATCGTGTTCAACGCCGCCAATAGTGCCTACGTGAAATTCCTTGTACCCGAACCGGATAGGGTCCGCGCCAACAGTCGATTGGACAGCTTGTTCTGGACGGTATCCGCGATCGGTGCGCCCCTGGGAGGTGTGCTCATCGCCGCGACCGGTGCAACGATCACCGTACTCATCGACGCGCTCAGCTACCTGGCCGCCGCACTCGGATTGCGCGGCATCACCACGGCCGAACCCGAACCCGAACAAACTCGGCGAGAACATCATCGGGCAGCACAGATGCGCGCGGGCTGGTCCTACCTCTGGTCGGACCGCGTCCTACGCCGCCTGTTCTGTAACGCCATGATGTTCGGAGGCGGACTGACTGCCGCGGGGCCGCTGTTGGCGCTGCTCATGCTGCGCGAACTGCATTTCACCCCATGGCAATACGGGCTGGCCCTGGGCCTCCCCATACTGGGCGGTCTGCTCGGCTCGGTCTGCGCGCCGATGCTGACATCCCGGTTCGGCGACCGCGTGATCCTGCTCGTCGCCGGCACCGCGCGCACCCTGTGGCTGGCCGTGACCTTGCTCGCACATCCCGGCCCCGCGGGGTTGATCATCATCGTCACCGCCGACACCGCGCTGCTCTTCTGCGCGGGAGTGTTCAACCCGGTGTTCATCACTTACCGGATGAACGCCACCACGGACCACTACATGGCCCGCGTCGGCATTGCCTGGTCGATCAGCGCGAAAACGATCCAACCCGTCTTCGTCGCTGCGGGCGGGCTCCTTGCAACGGTGACCAGCACTCGCGTTGCCATCGCGGCTGCCGCGATCACCCTGCTCGCGAGCTCACTGCTGCTCCCCTGGAAGCACATACACGCCGCGGTGACGCCGACTACCCCCGGCTGAAGCGCTCGACCAGTCGGGCGTAGCTGTCGTGGCCGTGGCCCGCTTCGAGAGCTTCGGCGACGAGGTCGCGGGTCGCCGTGGGCAGCTCGATATCGATGCCGCGGGTGCGGCTTTCGGTGAGCAGGTCGTCGAGAGACGGTAGGTGGTGGCGGAGGGCGCCGTAGGGTGTGGCGAACTCGGCGCGGTCGATCTCGCCCGCCAGCATCGGGAACAGCGACGGGAGAGCGGTCAGGGACGGCTCCGCGATTTTGGTGAAATCGCCGACCGGGAGGCCCGCGGCGCCCAGAAGTGCTGCTGCGTGCAGGAATCCGTTCAGCAGGCCCCACATGATGTCGTGGACCGCCATTCCGTAGAGCACGGATACGCCCGGGTCGGGAGAGACGTGGGTGGCGCGGCCGCCGAGCACCCGTAGCACCGCTTCGTTCCGGGCGAAGACGTCGTGGGAGCCGCTGTAGAAGACC
This sequence comes from Nocardia sp. NPDC005978, assembly GCF_040614455.1. NCBI lineage: Bacteria > Bacillati > Actinomycetota > Actinomycetes > Mycobacteriales > Nocardiaceae > Nocardia > Nocardia sp. NPDC005978. The sequence continues at coordinate 44,687 of NZ_JBEXUS010000040.1, read as the reverse complement.
ACCGCGTCCGGCGAGCCGATCGCCGGCGCGATCGTCATTATCTGGCCGTGCAGGTAGCCCGCACCGTGCTCGGATGCCAATTCCCCTGTGGCTCTCGACTCGTCGGACGAGCCGTCCGTCAAGTCGATGACCGTCCGTCCCTTCAAGGCCGGCCCCGTCGTGCGCAGTAACTCCCGCGCCGCCGCGCCGCCCTTGACGTTGATGATCACAACCTCGGCCGCACCCGCCGCACCCTCGGGCGCCACAGCCCGGAGCGCGCCCCTGGCCACCAGCGCGTCAGCCTTGTCCGGCGTCCGGTTCCACACCGTCACCGGATAACCGGCGTCCACGAGCGCGGCGGCCAGCGCCGAACCCATCTCGCCCAACCCCAGAACCGCTACCGTCGTTGACTTCGAATTCCTGTTCGCGTTCATGGAGCGGACGTTAGGAGCTCAATATAGGTTCAGGTCAAGCGCCCAACGTCAGAGCGTTGCCGGGCAGGCGATTTCGAACCCTTGCCGGCGAATCCCGTCGATGCCGATCGAGCGCAGGCGGGCCACTTGCCCGGCGGCATACTGCTCAGGACTGGTCACCATCGTGGAGATGTCACCGAGCGCACCCGTGGATGGGTATGTGCCACTGGTGAGGTCGTCATCGGTCGGGAGGTGTACATCCACCCGGTAGCAGCGCTGACCGCCGATATCGCGGATCACCAGGGCGGTCGTGTTGTCCCGAGTCCAGGTCAGTGACAGCGGCTCGACGTGGGCAGCGATCGCGGTCCGCCGAGCTATTGCGACGGCCAAGGCGGTGAAGCACCGTGAGATTTCCGCGTCCGGGGGCGGCGGTGTCAGCGCCATCGGCCAGTAGCGGCCGCGGGATTCGCTGCGCGGTTGGTAGAAATCGGCGAAACATGGGTTTTCGTATGTGGTTTCGATCCGACAGCCGTCACGGTCGATCCGCGACACCCGCATTCCGCGGTGGCGGATTCGGAACGACACCCAGTCGAAATCGTCAGGAGCGCCGAGAGCATGGCCGTTCCTGTCGATGAAGCAGTTGAAAAACCATCGTGGAGAGTCTGTGCCGGGGCACGCGGCGGGATCCTCGGTCAGGTAGAAAGCGTCGACGTCGGGCAGCAGGACCGTCAGCCACGCGACCGCTTCGAGATAGGTCACCGCCGGGGTTGCGGTGCCGGGGCACGCGGCGTGCTGGTCGACCGCTACGAGAACGCTGACCATATGCACCGGTTCCGGACCGTCGAAAGTGCCGTAATCCTGCACGGGCCGACTGCCGATTTCGGCGACGACCGCCACCTGCGGATTCAGGGTCGACCGCACCCGGACACTGCGAGAGCGACGCGTTCCGGAAGAGACCAGTTCGGCGATATCCTCGCGCACCGAGGCCGGACTCCCCGCCAACTGTCGTGCGAGTTCTGTCCGCACACGTTCGGCCGGCCCGCCGGATGAGGTGCTCATCGTCGAAATCCTATGCCGCCCGCAACCGAAGGCCTGCTCGCGGCACGGTGCGGGATATCCCTCGCGGAGTCCCCGAAGTGGGCTACCCGGCCGCGGAGCCGGCGGCCTCGGCAGAGCCGGCGGTAATCTTGCAGGCGGCGAAGGGGGCCGACCCGGTGCTCGCCAGAATCTCGGGGCATACGGTGAAGCGAGTTGTCCGAGTGGAAGTTCCCTGAGTGGCGGTCAAGGTGTAGGTCCCCGCGGCGGTGGGTCGCCAGCTCAGTTCCACGACATACTTCGATCTGAGGTGGCTGTAGACGGGCGTCCCTTCACTCACCACCACGCCATTGATGGACACGGTGAGCAGGTCTTCCTTATCGGCGCCGGTGGCCGTCACCAGGACCGTGCACCCGTTCGATGCCTTGCCGCAGGTCTCGTACATGGATTCGTCGAGCACCGCGATCGAGCTGACTTCCGCAGTGGCGTTGGGAGCGAACAGAATTGGCAGCGCGAGCGCGATCAGAGCGGTGCCGGCAATGCGGGTGTCGACCATGATGGGGAGATTAACTGAAAACTGCATGCTTCAAATGGAGTCGGCCGCCCATGATTCTGTGGTCTGGCCAGACGCTGTCCTCCTCGTCCGAAAGGCGCAGTGCCGCAACACGACACCCTGGCACGCCTGGTCCGTTGAGCGCTCAACCCTGATCGTCGGGATGCACCCGCGGCAACTGGTCGGTAGGCGCCTCGATGCCCTGGCGGATGTGAGCCAGGAATTCGTCGAGAGTGTCGTAGCGGTTCAGGATCTGAATCAGCAACCGGCCCGCACCGGTCGTGTTCGCAGCCGTCATCGTGCAACCCCCAAGTTGGGTGGACAGCCCCGATATCCGCAGATCCGACGGGGCGGACGTGAAATGCTGGACATGCCGTCGACGGGCACGAGGCCAAGTGTTCTACCGTTCTGTCCTCGCGCCCGCCGACAGGGTTAACCGCGGGGGCCGGTTGCAGGCCGGCCTCCCCGGGACCACCATTGGGCGGGGCGACCCGGGAATACTTGCCGACCATCGCACGCCCGGCGGTAGCCGTTCACCCGGCGAATCCGCCGTGTGAGAGTTCGATGATCATGTGGCACCCGCGCACAGGCTAGAACGAACTCCCCGTCGCCGCAGGAAATCGGTGCTGATAGGCACGCGATGTCGGCGTGTCCGATACCGCGCATGTCAGGTTACTGAAAAGTAGCCATTTGCATGTGATTTCAGCGCCGGCCCGGTGGCGAGCGGCCAGCCGACCGCCTTCGCGAACCAGCCGCCAGGTGCAGCTTCGGGCGCTCCGCGAGGGCCGAGGTCCATGCTGAACTGGGCTGTCGGGACACAGCACCTGGACTCGATCAGCGGCCTGGCGCAGCGGTCCGGTGTCGATCTCGACGCGGGTCTCGGGAATCGAGGCCGCAGGTCACTCCACCCAGATCGCCATCGGCCCCGCGGGCGGGATCGGGGACAGCCCGAAGACGTAGCCGCTGTGTACTGTCACCGTTCCGCCGAGAACGGCTGAACACCGCCAGCGCGAACGCCGGGTCCTTGCGATTGCGGCACGATCGGATATCGACGCTGGCCGAAGGGCCGCCCTGTGGTGTGGGATCAGATGTCGGCGCAGCATGGAACCTTCCCGGTGTCCGAGCCGATACGAGGGTCGCGCCCCATGTGCCTCTTCGAGACCTGGGGCGAGGCCCTTGTCCACCAGCTCGGAACCACGCCATGGCGATCCGACTCCTTCTCGGCCAAACGGAAGCCCGCAGAGAGCTACCACTTCTGGACATCTCACTTCTGCGTGAAACCGGCTGCTCGGGGCTGATTGCGCCGCGACTTCCTATCGATATGGCTGTCGTGCAGTAGTTTTCCGCGTCAGATCCACGAAGTCGGGCTCGAAGCCCGGATCCTGGTTCACCGCCTCCCAGAGCCGGCCCCGGGCCGCATGGGAGATCGGCAGCACGGACGCCGGATCGGGGACCGACGACAGCAGGGTGTCGTCGTCCTGGGCCGAGCGGCGCAGGGGGCGGGGGTTCGTGGTGTCGCGAGCGCGGGTCACCACCGGCGCCATCGGGCCCACCGCCATCAGGTCGAGTGCGGTGTCATAGTCCATGCCGAACACGTCGGCCAGGTCCAGGGCTTCGCGCAGCCCCGCCTCGGCGGCCATCACCGCGACATTGGTGATCAGCTTGTAGGCCACTCCCGCCCCTACATCGCCGACGTGGCGTACGTGACCGAGCTCGGACAGGACCGGGGTCAAGGCGGTGACGGTGGCGGCCGGGCCGCCGACCAGGAAGGTCACCGCGCGCTCGCGCGCGTACCGCACCCCGCCGACGATCGGCGCGTCGAGCACCCGGGTGCCCCGGGGAGCGTGCGCCCGGACCTGTTCGAGCACCTGCGGTGTCGTCGTCGAGGTCACCACCACGATCGCGTCCGGGCCGATCCCCTCGAACACCCCGCCCGGTCCGTTGAACGCCGCATCGAGCTGATCGGACATGACCAGGCCCAGAACGATCTCGGCTCCCTTGGCCGCGGCCGCGCCCGAGGGCGCCACCTGCGCGCCGCGGTCGCTCGCCAACCGGTTCCGGTCAGGGTCGATGTCGAAGGCGGTCACCTCGTGCCCGGCGCCCACGAGGTGCGGAATCATCTCCGCCCCCATGTCGCCCACCCCGATCACCGCAATCGCCGTCATCGCATCTCCGTTCGGTCGAATTCTGGCCGGGCACAATTCGTTCACAACGGCGGGGCGGGCAACCGCCCATCGATGGCAAATTTACAGCAAGCGCAACTGTGCTCTCTGGGAGCCCGACGCGATGGCTACCAGAGAAAGGACTTACGGCGACCGCGCCGATCTTGCTTCCTTCGGTCCACCTGGGTCTCCGACGCAGTGGTGAATGTTCAGCTAACCAAGTCGGCGAGTCGCGACCAAGTCCGGCGACCGATGACCGACGATTCCCACAGGGACGCACCCGGTCGCCCCCGATGTATCGAAGTTCGCGGTGGAAAGGCGGAACGATGATCTCGGCGGCCTCCGAAGCGGTCTCCGGAGACCCGGCTCCCTTCACCTGGGTCACAGCGGTGTCGATGCTGGTGTTCTGCGCGATCCTGTGGCTGATCGTGGACTTCATGCGCAAGCATCCGCGCCCGGCGATGTGGGTGTGGGGCCTATCGCTGCTCACCTTCCCGCTGTGGATCTGGGGCCCGGGACGCGATATCGGCCTGGTCAACTGGTTCTCCTGGGCAAAAATCCTGTCGGTGTTGATCCCCCTGACCATCGTCGGGGCGATGCGCATCGCGGTCGCCGAACAACGCCCGGGCCGGATCTGGGATCTGCTGCGCAATCCGCGGTTCCTGTGGTTTCCCTACGCGATCCTGTTCCTCAACATCGCCGAGGCCACCCTGCGCGACGCCGAGATCGGCAACTACTGGAACGCGGCCGTCGGGCTCGGCCTGTGCCTGACCATCCCGTACAGTCCGCGCTTCTGGGAAATCCTGCCCGGTCGCAATGCCGAACTCGTCGCCTACACCACCATGGCCTGGAACTTCCTCTACACCACCTGGAACCTCTGCTTCACCTTCGGCGGGTACCCGCCCGAAGAAGAGCATTTCGCCGCCAGCATCTGCATTCTCGCTGTCGCCGAGATCTACCCGCTGGTCAAACGCCGTCCCGAGCTCTACATCATGGCGCGCATCTACACGTTGCCCGTCCTCATGCTCGTGATCGCCATCTACAACATCTTCCCCACCGTCATGCCCTCGGACGGCTGGTTCGACAACGACGTGTGGATCACCTGGGGCGTAGTCAATTTCGTTCTCACCATCCCGTATCTGTTCTGGTACACCTGGCAGCTGGAAAGTGGGAAGTCGTTCGTCTCGTTCCGCAGGGGATGGGCGCGCGAGGATTTCCAGCGCCGGCACCGCTCGACGCTGGAACAATTGCACACGACCAACGCGGCCCTCGATGCCGCCACCGATCCACATGACGGACAACGCGTTCCGCGTGCCCTATCCGAGAAGGCGGTCGATCCCAGTGCTCGCTAAGGACCCGGCGTCCGTGATGCCCGCGGCCTTCATCGGGCACGGCAGCCCGATGAACGCGCTCGAGCTCAACCGCTACACCGCCACATGGCGCGCGTTCGGGCTCTCGGTGCCGCGCCCGCGCGCCATTCTGGTGGTGTCCGCGCACTGGTACATCAACGCCACCGCGGTCACCGTCATGGCGCGGCCCAGGACCATTCACGACTTCTACGGATTTCCGCGGGAGTTGTTCGAGGTGCAATACCCGGCGCCCGGTATGCCCGAGCTGCTCGAAGAGATCAGTGACGCCGTCGAACCCACGTGGGTGGGTGCGGACACCGACAGCTGGGGCATCGACCACGGCTCCTGGTCGGTCCTGCGGCACGCGTTTCCCGACGCCGATATTCCGGTCGTGCAGCTGAGCATCAACGGCGACAAGGATTTCGGCTATCACTTCGATCTGGGCGCCAGGCTGGCCCAGTTGCGCGCACGGGGCATTCTGGTGCTGGGCAGCGGCAATGTGGTGCACAACCTGCGGAGCATCGATCCGCGGTACCCCGACAGCGGTTTCGACTGGGCACGGCGATTCGACGCGAGCGCCATGGATCTGATGGTGAATCGTCCCGCCGATATCTTGAACCTGGTCGGGCACGAGGACTTCCAGGCGTCCGTACCGACCCCGGACCATTTCCTCCCACTGCTGTATCTGGCGGGATTGGCCGCGGCGTCCGGCGGCAACGCGGACGTGCTCGTCGACGGATGCGCCCTCGGCTCGCTGTCGATGACCGCGTACACCCTCGATATCGACTGTCCGCAAGCGAGTACGGACGCCAGCGCCGCCCCATTCCCCGAAGGAATTCCGGCTGACAACACCAATGCCTGAGGCGTGTGCCGAAAATACGGCGGCAGGCCCGAGATGAATCGGGCCTGCCGCGGTTTGCCTGAGGGAAAAGAGCTTTAGAGAGTTCCGCCCGCCGCCGACGGCGCACCCGACGCGTCCTTGGGACCGGACATCTCGCGGGACACGAATTCCTCCAGATCGAACATGTTCCCGGCGGCGCGCTTGGCGACGACGACCAGCGTCGTCATCGTCGCCAACTCCCTCTGCTGTTCCTTCAGGAACCATTGGGTGAACTGCTCACCCTGGTAATCGCCGCCCTCGCGCGCGGCCGCGGCCAGGTTCACGATTTGCGCGGTGGTTTCGCGCTCGATCGTCGCCGCCAGCGTCACCGCCTCCTCGGCCGAGGAGAACGTGGACTTCGCGGAATCGATACCCCGCCAGTCCACCGAGATATCGTGATCCATGAGGTAGCGCGCGATCATCATCGCGTGATTGCGTTCGGTGACCGCCTGCCGGTAGAAGTACCCGGCGAGGACGGGCAGGTCGGCGTTGTCGAACCACGCCGCGATCGAGCGATACTGGTGCTCGATATTCAGATCGTGGCGGATCTGGTCCTGCAGTAGAGCCTGAAACTTGCTGTGCTTGACATCAGTTCCTGTTGGCATGAAAAGCAGGATAAACGCACGCTGCAATGCACTTCATATAAGCCGATCCTCATTGAGGAGAGCCTAAACTCGGATCGCTCGCGACCACCAGACCGGTCGAGCCGATTTCAGCGGGAACCGCGACACCGCGCGCCCGCCGGCCGTCGATCGTGGACGCGACGAACAGTGTGAAGCCCGGGCCGTCGCCGCCGTGACCCACCACGGTCGGCGGCCGGCCGTCGGTCATCAATCCCGAGCCGTAACCCGGTTCGGTCCAGGGATGTCCGGGCGCTGCCACGGGATATGTGCGGGCCATCCGCGATCCAATGTCCCCGAGCCCGCCGGACATCAGCCGTGAGAGCCCCCGTGCGGCCGAATTCACTGTCGCGGCAAAGGTTCCCGAATAGACCCAGCCCGGATGATAGTTCGAGACATCGGGCACCGTCGACGGCGCGCACCGCCCCCAATCCTCGAGATGCTCGAAAGGAAACGCCGATACCCCGAGGGGTTCGAGCACGGCATTGTCGAGCGCCTCGAAAAACGTTCCACCACAAGCGTCTTCGAGTGCCCGGCGGATCAAGAAGTAGCCGATGTTCGAGTAGTGAAATTGCCCGGGCGGATTCATCGTGACGCGATCCAGCAGAAGCTCTGCGGGCCAAGGCGTTCCCCGTCGTGCGACCGAGTCGGCGTAGTCCGGCCAAGCGCCGTAATCGCCGAGCCCGGAGCGATGGGTGAGCAGATCGCCGACGGTGATACCGGCGAACCGGGGAGCGACGGAGGTCAAGGATCCGATCGGATCGGACTCCTCGAACAGCAGCAGTGCCGCGGCGGCGGTGAAGATCTTGGCGACGCTGTAGATCGGGACGACACCATCCACCTCCCCCTCGAACCGAGGTGACTCCCGCACCGGCTCGTCATCCACGGCGATGCCGCGGCTCTGCCATCGGCGCGTATGCCTGGGCTTCGGCGTAGAGACTCGCATGGCTGACCACCACGGTTTCGTACTCCCGCAACAGCATTGAAACCCGTGGATCGTGAATCGGGTCGAACGGCCGATCCGCCGTACGCCGGTGTTCCGCCAGCGCGGAGACGAGTCGCCCGGCCCGCCAGTAACCCGGCACGCGCAACACCGTCAGCGACGCCAAGTGGTTTCCCTGCTCCCGGAAAACATCGACGCGCGTGCTCACCACCCCGAACATTCGTGCCACCAGCAATGGCACACCGACAACCACCTGCGCGGCCATCTCGACCAGCGAGACAGCGAAAAGCACAAACCACAGCACCAACGCCAGCAACTCGAGCGCCTGCCCGAGCACAACGATCACCAGCAAGAACACCAGCAGAAAGGGCAGCTTCCACACCCATTCCCACCCGCTGAGTCCCTCCAGCTTCTCCTCGCGCTCACGCTGCCGCCGCTCTTTGCGAACGGTCCGCGGCGTCGGATGTCGCCCCTCCTCCAACCCTGGAACCCGCGCCGCCCCCGCGGGGACCTCGTACCGAAAATAGGTGTTCTCGATGGCGATATGGAACGGCTGCGTCACCCGCCGCCACGGCGCGAACCGCCGCCGCAGATACCAGAATCGCTTGCCCGCGTCCCGAACTCTCACGGAGGCAAGTAAATCAGCACCGGTCGATGTCAGACGGCCGCGTCGTTCGTCGCTCGGGCCGCCGCGATCTGCGGTTGATGCTCGACCGCCCAGTCGCCAAGGGCGGACAGTGGTGTGAGCAGCGAGCGGCCGAGCGGGGTGAGGCTGTATTCGACGGCCGGCGGGGTCGTCGGGAACACCTCGCGGCGGACCAGGCCGTCGTGTGTCAGGGCGCGCAGCGTGCGAGTCAGCATCCGCTGGCTGATCGTCTCGATCCCGCGGTGGAGTTCGTTGAAGCGGTGGGGGCGTTTGCCCAGCAGCACGATCACCAGGATCGACCACTTGTCGCCGACGCGGCGCAGGACATCGGTCACCGCGCACTCCTCGTACTCCCGGGCCGGGACCGGGCTCGGCAAATCCGCGCTGACCATGGAGGGAACATCGATGTTCGCAGCGGACATGAAACTGCCTTCTTCCCCGGGAGTTCTCGGTTACCGATGATGCCAGTACGCACCATCGGTAACCACCGGAAGGACTTCGCCTTGTCCACGACACCCCGCGTCATCGTCATCAGCGGCGGCACCGACGGCATGGGGCGCGCACTCGCGCTGGCGCGGCTCGAGCGCGGCGATCGCGTGCTCGTGATCGGCAGCAACCCCGCCAAGGGTGCGCGAATCTCCGCCGAGGCGCACCGAATCGGCGCGGGCGACCGGCTCGAGTTCATCCGCGCCGACCTCTCCGGCATCGCGCACACCCGCACCGCCATCCGCGACATAGCCGGTCGATACGAGGTGATCGACGCGCTGTGCCTGTTCGCGAACCGCCAATCACGGCGGCGCACGCTGACCGCCGAAGGGCTCGAGCGGACCTTCGCGCTCTATTACCTCAGCCGCTACCTCCTCGGCCACGAACTCGCCCCGCTGCTGGCGCGCAGCGCGCATCCGGTGATCGTCAACGTGGCGGGCGTCGGTGTCACCGCGGGCAAGATCTACTGGGACGATCTGCAACTCGCGCAGGGCTACAGCACCGTTCGCGCCCAGCTCCAGGCCGGCCGTGCCAACGATCTGCTCGGCGCGTCCTACGCCACCCGGCCCCGGGACCCAATCCCCTATGTCCTCTACCACCCGGGATTCACCAAAAGCGGTGACCTCGGCCCACTTCCCGCCCCGGCCCGCGCGTTCATCCGCACCGCCGCCGTCCTGTTCGCCCGCACGGTCGAGCAATCAGTGGAGCCGATCCACGGCTTCCTCGACCATCCGCCGGCCGCCGGTCTGACCGCGATCGACCGTGGCAAAACCCTGCCGCTCGACCTGGCAACCCTCGATCCAGAAGCTGCCGAACGACTCGTCGTGCTCACACGGCAACTGCTTTCCAATGCTGTTACCGCTGAATAGGATTCATAGGCAGCAGGGCGGGGTTAGTCCCCGAAGCACCGGTGAAGAATCAACGACGAGATCGAACAGGGCACCGCCGCATGACCGCCGCCGAGAACGACGAACCGAGTCAGGTCGAACTCATAGGCCCGCGTGCGGGCGCGTTCACGTACCTGATCGGGGTGGTCCTGATAGCACTCGGCCCACTGCTCGCACTCACCGGCGGCGGGTGGGCGGACGGCCTGTGCACGGGCGTGATCACCCTTCCCATCGGCGTGGCGCTGGTGGTGAGCACCGTCCAATGGCGCGCCAACGAACGCAGATTCCAATCCGCCGGCGTCCCGGGAACAGCCCGGATCATCTCGGTCGACGAGATTCGCGCCGGTGGCGAGAACCCGGACACCGCCGATCTCACCGTCGAGATCAGCGGTGACCGATTCACCGCCTTCACCGCCGTTTGCACCCTGGATCACCATCGAGAACTGGTCCGCGGGCACACCTTCACCGTCATGGTCGACCCCCGCGACAACTCGTTCGCCGTCGGCTTCGACCACCTCTTTCCCCATGTCCAGGACACCGATCCCCCGTCCTGAGACCACGGCGGGCCGCACCGGTCCGGAGGCAGTCGGCGCAATCACCCGGATCGGATGAAGCGCCGCGCCCCGCCCCCGCGCGATGATCGCAACCGCTGCGGGGCCGCAACCGCGCCCCGCCGGAGAGGGGAATCGGCATGACCACACCCGTAACCGACCATTCCGGACGCCAGGCTTTCTCGGCCGGAACCTCGATCGGCGCCGCGATCCTGCTGATGGTGCTCGGCGTGCTGTCCCTGTTGCAGGGCATCGCCGCGGTCATCGACGACGACCTGTTCGTCGTGGGCGCGAACTACACCTACCAGTTCGACATCAGCACCTGGGGCTGGATCCACGTCGCGCTGGGCGCGGTGCTGATCCTCAGCGCCGCCGGCCTGATCTCCGGCGCCACCTGGGGCCGCGTCGCGGCCATCACGATCGTGGGAATCTCGCTGGTCGCGAATTTCCTCTGGCTGCCGTACTACCCGTGGTGGTCGATCGTGATCATCGCCCTCGACATCGTCGTGATCTGGGCGATCAGCACCTGGCGCCCGGCCTGATCGACCCAGAGGCTCCTACCCGGCCGCCTCCTCGATGACGGCCACGACCGCGGCCGGTTGGGACACCAGCGAGGCGTGTGAGGCGTCGACCTCGCTGGTGTGCGCGTTCATCCGCTGCGCCAGGAAACGCTGTGCGGCGGGCGGAATCACGCGGTCCTGAGCCGAGACCAGATACCAGCTCGGCGTCTTCGTCCACGCCGCCGGGCCGGACAGCTCGACATTGCCGATCACCGCCGCGGACTTCTGATGCGCGACCATGTTCGCGGCCGTCGCCGGGCTCACGTCCTGGGCGAACAGGTCGTGGAAGTACGCGGGCTCGACATAGGCGTCCAGACCGGACTCGGAGGGCTTCACCGCCAACGCCGGTGGCAGCAGGCGACTTCCGGGGAACTGCAGCGGGTTGATCGCCACGGCGGCGGGTTCGTTCTGCTGCGGCCCGAACGCCGCGATGTAGACCAGCGACTTCACGTCCGGATCATCGACATTGGTGATCACCGCGCCACCGTAGGAATGTCCGACCAGCACGATCGGCCCGTCGATCCCGGCCAGCGTCCGTTCGATGGCCGCGGCATCGCTGCCGGGCCCGCGTAACGGATTGTCGGGCACCACGACTCGGTACCCGTCGGCGCGCAGGCCGCTCGCGACCCCGTCCCAGCTGGTGGCGTCGGCGAACGCGCCGTGCACCAAAACGATTGTGGGCTTTGCCGGTTCGGCGGCGGCCGGGCCGGCCAGCACCGCGCTCGCCGCTGCCAGACTCAGTGCCGTCGCCGCGGCCTTTGCTCCAGTTCTCATACCGGAATTCTCCTTCGTGGTAACCGGTCAGGCGGGGACGCCACGCGGTCAGTACCTCGGCCCGCTGCTCCCGGAGGATCCCAGATCGAGCTGGTTGAGCAGATTCTGAACGACAACCCACAGGTTCATCACGCGGTCCTTCGCTTTCGTTTTCGGTGTGACGGCCAACTGCGCCCAGCCGGAAGACCCTGTGCCCCAGCCCCGCTCGGTCGCGGCGCGTTGCCGGTCGCTAGCGGGAGATCTTTCCGAGCAGGTGTCCGAATCCGGAGGTTGTGATGGCAGTCACGGTGTGCTGTAGTGAAGATACATTGATACGCCTCGCGTGTCTTTGTATCAAAGACTCAATGAAGAGGGAATGGCATGGGTGCACACCAACTCGGCAGGCGTGACGCATTGCGCGTCGGCGGCGGGCTTCTGGGCGCGGCCGGCGCCATGGCACTGGTAGCGCGAACCGCGCGAGCAGAACCGTGGACGTGGTCGCCGAACGATTCGATCGTCGGCAGCGGCGGCGGCGCGGACCCGTTGACGCTGTTCGACCCCGACGCCGACTCGGTGCTGGCCACGGTGATGAACAACGAGGACGTTCCCCGGGTGAACCAGCTGCTGGCCGGCTGGACCCACAACGGGCAGCCGCTGCCGGCCGGGCTCCCGAAAGAGTTCGCCTCCTTCATCGAGCACGCCCGCCAACTCCCGTCCTGGGCCGACCACGGCAAGCTCGCCAGCTCCTTCGAATTCAACAAGAAGCGCGGGCTCTACCTGGGCGTGCTCTACGCCTTCGCCAGCGGCATGATGTCGACGGTCATCCCGCACGAGGCCCTGGCGGTCTACTACTCGCGCGGCGGCTCACACCTGAAGGACCGCATCGCCAAAACCGCCAAGTTCGGCTACGACATCGGCACCGTCAACGCCTACGGCACCGACGGCGAAATGATCGTGACCTGCGTCAAGACCCGCATCATCCACGCGGCAGTGCGCAACCTGCTGCCGCAGTCGCCGTACTGGCCCGCCGGGGTCACCCCCATCAGCCAGGACGATCTCATGGTCACCTGGCACAGCCTGGCCACCACCATCATGCGCACCCTCAACGCCTGGCAGGTCCGCATCCCGACCGCCGAATCCGAAGGCTACCTGCACAGTTGGCAGCTGGCGGGGCACCTGATCGGCATTCGCGACGAATACATCCCCGCCTCGTGGGGCCAGGCCGAGTCCCAGGCCCAGCAGGTCCTGGACCCGGTGCTCGCGCCGACCGCCGAAGGCATCAACCTGGCCGACCAGCTGCTCAACCTCGGCGCCAACCTCGATCTGAGCCTGCTCAGCCGCGGCATCCTGGGCGCGTTCACCCGATACGTCATGGGCAACAAGATCGCTGACTGGCTCCACATCCCGCGCGAGCCCGTCTGGAGCCCGTTGCTGGAAGTGGCATGGGGGCCGTTCGTCGCGGTGCGCGAGGGCGCGCTGAACATCGCGCCCGTGGTCGACATCCCCTACTGGATGTTCGACGAGTTCCTGCGCCAGTTCGCCATGTGGTACCTGGCCGAGCTGCGCATGCCGGTCAGCATCGAAATCCCGCTGACCAACCGCTGATTCGAGCACGTCCGAGCGGCGCCGGGGCCGGCGAACCAGATCGCTACTCTTCGCCGGCCCCGCCCCCTCGAATACCGGCTGCGAAACAGTTAACGCCCGGACGTATCATCGACGATGTGCACTATGCCACGTGATTGCACACCCGGAACGCGATGGCGGCGTCATCGGTCAGTGAACGCCAGTTGAGCTGTCGCAGGAGGACATCGGTGGAATCCGAGCACGTACACCCCACGCCCCTCGCGAAGTCGCTCCTCGAACGCGCGTACCTCGCCGCCGTGCAGGCCACCGACACCGCCGACGACACCGATCCGGTGCGGACCCGCATCCTCGACGCCGCGGACGAACGCTTCCAGAAGTGGGGCATCCAGCGCTCGACCATGGAGGACGTCGCCCGCCAGGCGGGCGTCTCGCGCATCACCGTCTACCGGCGTTTCGTCACCAAGGACGACCTGGTCGAACAGGTCATTCTGCGTGAGTTCCGCCGCTACTTCGACCAGTTCCTCATCGACATCGCCGAAGCCGAGACCCCCGGTGAGCGCGTGGTGCAGGGCTTCGTCAGCTCCCTGCGCACCTTTCGCGGAAACCCGTTGATAGGCACCATGATCGCCGCCGAACCGGACCAGTTCATCGCCTCGCTCATCGGCGACGGCGGGCGCGCGGTCGCCATGGTCCGCGAGTTCGTGGTCCTGCAGCTGCGCCAGGAACAGCGCGCCGGCACGATCTCCCGCGACGTGCGGATCGAGGTCGTCGCCGAGGTGATGGTCCGGATCTGCGCCTCGTTCCTGGCGATCCCGAGCCAGATCGTCGACATCGAGGACGACGAGCAGTTGGCGGGCCTGGCGCGCGACTTCCTGGTCCCGATGCTCGAACCGCGTCCCGCGCACTGAGCGCGGCCGTCACTTCCGCATCCCCGCAGCGGTTTTCGCACCGCGTACCGCCGGCACGACGCCGGGCACTCCCCTCCCGGGGCCCGACGCCGCGCGGCCTGGCACACCGGGTGGAACATGCCCGCGTGCTCGGTCAATCGGTCAGCGAGGCCGCGCATCTGAGCGCCACCTCCAGTTTGAGACGGCGGCTGTCCACCGGGTGACCGAGCAGCTGCTCGATCTGCTCGAGGCGGTAGCGGACCGTATTGCGGTGCACGCTCAGCTCCCTGGCGGTCGACTCGATGCTGCACATCGACTCCAGGTAGCAGCCCAGGGTCTCGCGCAGGCGAACCGCGGTCGGGTCGGCGCCGAGCAGCCCGTGCAGCTCGCGTTCGACGAAGGTGCGCATGGCCTCCGGGTTCTGCCCGATCAGGTATTCGAGCTCGATCGAGTCGTACAGCACGATATGGCCCGGGCGCGCGGCCAGCCGCAGCATGCGCTGGGCGGCAAGGGCTTCCAGGTGGGTACGGCGGAAGCCCGCGATGCCGGGTGCGGACAGCCCGAACGCCGCGCGCACCGGCCCCTCGGCCGCGATCCGCGACACCTCGACACTGGCGTGGCGGGCGGTGCGAGCCCACGCCCACAGCGCCCGGGGACCGCAGGCCAGGGTGAAACAGCCGCGCGCGTCCAGGTGCGCGGCGATGCGCTGGGCGGTGCGTTCGAGATCGGCGAGCGTGCCGGGAGCGTCGTCGTCGAGCCACAGCACGTACCCCAGGTGCGCGTCGTCCAGGACGTAGCCGAGCCGATGCTGCGCCACGGTCGGATCGATGGGTGCGCCCGCGACGATCGCCCGCACGGTGACCCGGCGACGCGCGAACCGGCCCGCGTGGTCCACGGTGTGCTCGGCGGCGAACACACCGCTCAGCGTCTCCACCGACGTGCCCGCCCAGTCCGCGACGCACGCCGCCGAATGCATGACCAGCTCCCCCGCCACACCGGGCTCGAGCGCGGATCGCTTGATCTGATCGGACAGTGCGCGAATCATCGCCTGCTGCCCGGATCGATAGATACGCAGCAGGATCCGCAGATCCAATCCGGCATAGGCCAGCGATTCGGCCAGTACATGTGCTTCGTCCGGCAGATCGCTGGGGGTGAGGCCGGTGACGAGCCCGGGCAGCATCGTGCGCCCCAGCGCCAGCGAGCTCGCGTGCAGGTTCGCGCGCAGGACCTTGGTGTCGATCTCGGGGACGTCGCGCAGTATGTGTTCGTCGGTGTAGGCGACGATCGTTTCGAGCTGATTGTGGTCCAGCAGATCGGGCACCAGGCGGCGCAGCCAGGCCGTCCCCGCCTCGGTGATGGTCGATGTGGTCATGTTTCCCGCGGGCCGATCAGATAGTGCAACCGATAATGTCGAGCAGAGGGCCAACGCTAGTGTGAAACCCGCTCACCCGGTGCCCGGTCGGCGGACGGTGGCGGGATCGGCGGATCGAAGGCGCCGCTGCGATGGAACTCGTAGAGGTGCGAGGCGATGCGACCGCGGCTGGGCAGGTGCAGTGCCAGCGCGTGCAAGCATCCCGCGAGGTAGGGCATTTCGAAGTTGTCGCCGAACGCACCCGCGCCCATCGACTCGATGAGATGGGCCGCGATGCGGGACAGATTGTCGCGCAGGGCGCATCGCACGTACATGATCCGCACCGCCGCGGCGGTGTCGCGCGCACCGGCGTCGAACTCGCGACATGCGAAAAGCAGCGCGCTCCAGGATGACTCGACCGCCGCGGCCGCCGACGCGAACGATCCCGGATCGCGGACCCCGAGGTCGAGCACCCGCTGCATCAGCGCGGTCGCCATACCCAGATACGAAGCCACCACCAGCATGGACGACCAGGATTGCGCGATGCGCTCGATGTCGGGCTGCGCCGCTTCGGAACCGAACAGCAGCGCCGCGGCCGGCGCACCGGTGAGCACGAGCTCCTCGGTCTCGGTCGCGCGCAACAGCGGGCTGTTCCACGACCGGCTCGGGTACAGCCCCGGAGAACCCGCGGCCGCCACGGCGATGCCCAGACCCGCGCCATGGAATTCGTTGGGACACAGCACCAGATCCATCGACCGCGCCATCGAGCACGGTCGGATGTAGCCGTCCACCAGCAGGCGGTTTCCCTCCCCGCGCACGCGGGTGGTGGCGGGCAGGGTCCGGCCGCCGCCGGGTATGTCCTCGACGAACCCCGAGGTCACCAGCGCGCCCGCGGCCAGCAGAAACTGCACCGCCTCACGCTCGGCCGCGGGACCCGCGGCCGTCAGTTCGATCAGTGCCGCCAGGGACATGTGATGGAACGACGAGGCGACCGCGAGCGAGGGCGCACGCGAGCCGATGGCACGGTATATGTGCGCCATCTGCTCGGCCGAGGCCCCAACTCCCCCGGCGCTCTTCGCGACGATCAGTCCGGTGGCCCCGCATTCCTTGAACATGCGCAGCGCGCCGCCGTCCGGTCGCTCGAGCTCTTCCACGCTGGATCCGCGCAGGAAGTCCGACAACTCCGGATGAAACCCGCTCAGAATGCGCCAGGCATCGGACAGCAGGTCGTTCGCGGCGGTGGGGTGCTCTGTCATGGGATCTTCCGGGCGATGGGCGAACGACGTTGTCCTGCGGTAGTGGGAATCGATGGCGATGACCGGGCGCGTGACACCCGATAAGGGGCGGCAAAATTCGGGCATCACGCGCCGGTCGGGACGGCGCGACGCGATCATCCGCGGACCGGCGCGCCGCATCCCTTCGACAGCTCGGCGGCCACCCCCGTGTTGCTGCGCGGAGTGGGATGGCCGCCGAGCTGCTTCCAATCTACACATTGTGCGGAATCTTCACCAACATAGCGCACGGGGGGAGCATGTGGTGTTGCAAATCGCCGTTTTCAATCTGCCTTGTACAAGGCGTGTTATCTGCGCTCGCGGAGGGACGTGTCACCTTCTCTGAGTGAACCAATGTGAGAAGCGTCAGTAACTTAGACTCGCCTGCCCCGGTACGCCGTGCGGGCCGTGCCCCATCGTCGCCGCCTCGGGCGCACCGATACCCATCAGCTGCGTCGGGATCAGCACGATCGCACAGATCCCGCCGAACGGCGATTCCCGCAGCCGCACCGAAATGCGGTGCCTGGCAGCGACGGTCGCGATGACGAACAACCCCAGTCTGCCGTCCTCGACGAGAGTCTCGAGGCTGAAGCTGGGCGGCTGCGCCAGCAGCGCGTTGTGCATCTCCACGTCCGCGTCGGGGATGCCCAGGCCCTGATCGACGATCTCGATGACCGCGCCCTTGCCCACGATCCGCCCCGTGACCTCCACCCGCGACTCGGGCGGAGAGAAGGCGGTGGCGTTGTCCATGAGTTCGGCCAGGATGTGGATCAGGTCCGCGACCATCGCGCCACCGAGGTGCACATCGGGCATCTTCGCCACCGAGATCCGGCGGTAGTCCACGCTCTCGGCGACCGCGCTGCGCGCGATGTCGATGAGCGGCACCGGCTTTCGCCAGCGCCGTCCGGGGGTGCCGCCACCGAGAATGATCAGGTTCTCGGCGTTGCGCCGGGCCCGGGTCGCCAGATGATCCAGCCGGAACAGCAGGTCCAGACGATCCGGACTCTCCTCGCGCTGTTCCGCGGAGTCGAGAATCTCGAGCTGCTTGTGCACGATCACCTGGCTGCGCTGGGCGATGTTGACGAAGACGGAGTTCACCCCGGCGCGGAGCTTCGCCTCGGCGAACACCGCCGCTAGTGCGGCGCCGTGCGCGCGATTGAAGGCGTCGGCGACCTGACCGATCTCGTCGGTGCCGAAATCCAGTTGCTGCTGCGTGTCGGTGCGGAGCGGGGGATCCGCTTCGACGCGCCGCATCGCCTGGGGCAGATGATGATCGGCCAGCTCCAAGGTCTGCACCCGCAACCGGTGCATGCGCGCGATGAGCCGGTTGGCCAACTGCAACACCACGAGGAACCCCAGGATCGCGATACTCATCGCCGCCAGTCCGCCGAGCAGTGAGTTGCGCTGCGTGGCTTCGGAATTACGCACCGCGATGTCCTGCGCGTCGCGGGTCTGGCCCTCCCAGAGCGCGACCAGCCTGGTCTGGATCCGCATACCCGCGGCCAGCGCGTCGGTCTCGTCGGCCGTCGCCTCGCCGCGGGGCTTGTCCGCGGCGGTGGACTTCGCCCCGCGGCCCAGCAGCTCGTTCTGGAACGCGAAGACACCGCGCCAATCCTCGCCGCCCAACAGCTCGTTCAGCTGGTCGAGCCTGGGCCCCGCCAGAATGCCGGTGGCGAAGCTCATTTCGGCGCGCAACTCGCCGACCTCATTGCTGAACTCGACGAAGTGCTCCACACTCAGCGTGTCGAAGACCGAGGCCAGCGCACCGGCGCGCGAGAGCGCCTCACTGGCCCGCAGGGGGCCCAGTCCCTTGGACAGTTCGGTGGCCACATCCGAGGACGGGGCCGCACGCCCGGCCAGGAGCGTGGCGGACATGATGACGTCGATGATGGACCCGAACACCGCCACGACGGGTTGCGGGGCCATCACCCGACGGTCCACGGCTGCCCGCAGCCCCGGCAGCTGCTCGTACAGCTTGTCGTATCCGCTGATGTCGGTGGCGAAGTCGGCCCGCATCCGGGCCGCGTCGATCCCCTGCTGCCGGAGCTTGAGCAGCGCGTCGTCCGAGCGCTGGCGGGCGGTGGTCAGATACACGGCGACCGATTCGTCGCCGCCGATGTGCAGCACGGACAGGCGGCGTTCCTCCTGGAACGCTTGCACCATCCGCACCGCCGGACCCAGCGTGGCACTGGCCAATTCGGCCCACTGTCGCGCGTCCCGGCCCGCGAGGATGAGGTATCCGGCGGCGCCGACACCCGCGCCGAGCAAGGTCAGGCTCGGTACGAGCACGATCGTCAGCAGGCGTGCGCGCACCCCGAACCTGCCACCCGAAACCTTGCGGTCCCGGCCACCGCGCCCCGCGAGCAGTGATTTCCAGGTGAATGCGGCCCGCTCGAGATCGTCGGCCTTCGAAGCCGCTGCGACATCTGACATTCCGCGAAGTGTGATCTGCGTCGCTCCGCACCGATAGGACAGTTCATCCAACTTGGCCGTCGCTGTTCTGGACAGGACGGCCAAGCGATAGCGGCGTCCCGCTGCGGCTCGGTCAGTCCGTGATCGTCTCGAGCCGGCTCCGCACCAGTTTCCCGGTGGCGTTGCGCGGCAGTTCGTCGATGAACACCACGTCCCGGGGCACCTTGTGCCGTGCGAGATTGGATTTGACGTACTCCCGGATCTCCTCGGCCGTGGTCGTGGCCTCGGGTGCGCGAACGACGAAGGCACGCAGCCGCTTTCCGAACTCCCGATCGGCGACCCCGATCACCGCGGCCTCGAACACGTCCGGTCGCCCGGCGAGCAGGTTCTCCACCTCGAGCGGATAGACGTTCTCGCCGCCGGACACGATCATGTCGTCATCGCGGCCGTCGATGAACAGCCGTCCGTCGGCGTCGAAATGGCCGATATCGCCGCTGCAGAGCAGACCGTCGACGATCTCCTTGTGCCGTCCGTCGGTGTACCCGCCGAAACTCAGTCCGCTGGACACGAAGATGGTGCCGATCACGCCCGCTTCGCTGATCTTCTTGCGCTTGTCGTCGTACAGGGCCACCCGGCAGCCGACGGGCGGGCGGCCCACCGTTCCGGGGGCCGCGCGCAGATCCTGCGGTGTCGCCACCGCGGCGACCGCGACCTCGGTGGAGGCGTACAGGTTGTACAGCACATCGCCGAAGGCCTCGGCCGTGCGCAGGCTCAGGTCCGGGGACACCGACGATCCGGCGGCGAAGATCACCCGCAGTGACGAGGTGTCGAATTCGGCGAGCACCTCGGGGCCCAGATCGACGATGCGCTGCAGCATGGTCGGCACCAGAATCAGTGCCGCGGCGCGATATTCGGCGATATTGGCCAGCGTGCGGCGGGCGTCGAACCTGCGCTGCTGGAACACGATCGCGTTGCCCAGGCCCCAGCCCAGGGTGAGCTGTGACAGTCCGGTGCCGTGGAAGATCGGCGCGGCCATGACGAAGGTGTTCTCGCGCGGCAGCGGAACCCGATCCAGGAACTGCGCCGACTGTAGGGGTGAAACCTTGTCGCGCGGAGCGCCTTTGGGGGTTCCGGTGGTTCCGCTGGTCAGAATGACGATGCCGCCGGGGTTGTCGGGCGCCGGGACCGAACCGCCGTCGTGGGCGGCGATCAGCACGTCGGTGGTGACCGCCCGGCGATCGACCTTGTCCTCGGCGTCGACCCAGGTCAGCACGCGGGGAATCGCGGCCGGGATGGCGGCGAGCAGATCGAGGAACTCGCTGTCGTGCAGAACCATCGCGACCTGCTCGCGCTGCACCACATCGGCGAACTGTGGTTTGGCGAAGCCGGTGTTCATCAGGACCACGCGCGCACCCAGCCGGCCCGCCGCGAGCAGCGCGAGCACCATGCCGCGATGGTCACGGCACAGCGTCGCCACGACCGCACCCGGCCGCAGCCCCGCCGCGGCCAGTCCGGCCGCCAGCGCGTCGGCCTGTTTGTCGAGCTGCGCGAAAGTGAGCGGACCGCGTTCGTCGATGATGGCCACCGAGTGCGGGTTTCGCCGCACGGAGTGGTTCAGCACGGTGACGAACGGCCCGAACACTTCGGCGTCGCGCAGTGATCGAACGATCTCGCGGGGGTCGCGCAGCTCGAGCATCCCACGTTTGTTCAGCACCGCCAGGGCCGCCGCCGAATCGGTCAGGGTGCGTAGCACCTGACGCGGTGATTGCTTGGTGATTCCCATCGGTTCTCCACTCGCCGCGGCCCGGACGCATCCGCGCCGGGCGCCACTGAATGCCCGAAGCGTAGCGCAAGGTGAGAATTGTCATTCACTTAATCTCGAGTTCGGGTTCGAAGGTCCGTTGCCTGACCCGGGTCGCTCTGAGAGACTTTAGCCCTACTTATCTCATCGATTCGCAGGGTTGTGATGGCACTTCCGATAGAGAACTCCGCCGCCGAATCCGCCGCTGACGCGCGCCCGTATCTCGCGGGCGCCGGGGCACTGCTGGGCGGCCCGGCCAACGTGATCATGCAGCTGAGCCTGCCGCCCGTCGGGCGCGGCGTCGTGGAAAGCACCGTGTCCAGCGGCAGTTACGCCCTGCGCCCGGCCAAGCGCGGACGCACGACGCTGACCTACCTCGCGGTGGCGATGCTGGGCACCGACGAGGACCGCGCCGCCTACCGTGCCGCGACGAACACCTCGCACCGCCACGTGCGGTCGAGCCCGGGAAGTGCGGTCTCCTACAACGCTTTCGACCCGAACCTGCAGCTCTGGGTGGCGGCCTGCATCTACCGCGGCGTGGCCGACGCGCTGACCCTGCTGTACGGCCCGCCCGACGACGAGTTCGCCGACACCCTCTATCGCCACGCCGCTCGCTTCGGCACGACGTTGCAGATGCGGCCCGAACAGTGGCCCGCCGACCGCGCCACCTTCGCCCGCTACTGGCAGAACAAACTTCCCGAACTCTCCTTCGATGCCGAGGTCAAGGCTTACCTGCTCGATCAGGTCGTCGATCTCGCGCCCTACGGCCGCGGCCGCCGCCTTGCGCTGCGCCGGCTGAACCGGTTCTTCACCACCGGCTTTCTCCCGCAACACTTTCGGGATCAGCTCGGCCTGGACTGGGGTCCCCGCCGCCAGCGGGCCTTCGAGGTCGTCATGCGCACCATCGGCCGCGTCATGCAGCGCCTGCCCGAGCGCTGGCGCCTCTACCCCCTGGACACCTATCTCCGCGACATGCGTCGCCGCCGCGCCGCGGGCAAGCCACTGGTCTAGGTCCCGGCGCGTCGCGTACAAAAGTAGAATCTTTAGTAACTTATTTCTGTGGGGGCGCGGCCGCGACTGGTCGACTTGTTCGAGCGTCACACCGGCGACTTTTCCTGCGGGCCGGTTCCGCTGTGCACACTGCGTCGTTCCGAGCGCACGACCGCCACGACCGGGGGCCTTCACCCCACGGGGTCAGCGCTGACGCGCGGATGTCCGGGAGTCACCGCTCGGGAGCCAACTGTTGCCGGGACGGGTCCACTGTCGGTCTTTGATCATTCGTCGGGCCTCCCGCCTGTTCCGGCCGATGAGGCGGTCGAGATAGAGGCGGCCGGCGAGGTGGTCGACCTCGTGCTGCAGGCAGCGGGCGAGGTAGCCGGTTGCTTCGACCGTGATGGATTGCCCGGTCATGTCGGAGCCGGTGACCGTGGCCCGGTGTGCTCGCCCGGTGGGATACCACTCGCCCGGCACGGACAGGCATCCTTCCAGGTCGTCGTCGGGGTCGGGCATCGTCTCGGGGATCGCCGAGGTTTCCAGGACCGGGTTGATGACGTGGCCGCGGTGGCGTCGGCCCGCGTCGAACAGGTCGTAGACGAATATCGCACGCGGATCACCGATTTGGTTCGCCGCCAGACCCGCACCGTTGGCGGCGGTGTTGGTGTCGTACAGGTCGTCGATGAACCCGGCGAGGTCGCTGTCGAAGACGGTGACGGGAACGGCGGGTGTGGTCAGCCGGTGGTCGCCGGCAATGAGGATCGGTCGAACAGCCATGCACCGCAGAGTACTCATATTTGAGTAGTCGTGTCAGACTAGCGACGTGAACGAGACCCGGTTGTTCGTCCTTGCCGCGCTGGCCACACGCGGTCCCATGCACGGCCATCAGCTCCGTCGTGATGCCCGCCTGGACCGAGCCGACCTGTGGTCACGGGTCAAACCCGGTTCGCTCTACGGCGCCCTGCATCGCATGTCCGACGAGGGACTGATCCGGGCGGTACGTACCGAACAGGACGGCGCGCTGCCCGCCCGCACGGTCTACGAGATCACCGGTGAAGGACACCGAGAACTGCGGGCCCTGCGCGATGAGGCCTTCACCGAAGTCGACATCCGCCCCGACCCAATCGATCTCGCACTCGCGGTCAGCGGTGATCTCGATCGCGAAGTGCTGCGTGGATACCTTGAGGACCGCCTCGCGGCGCTGCGTGCCCGCCGTTCGCGGATCGAGCACCAGCCCGATCGGCGCTGGCCCGACCAGACCGCCGCCGACGATCTCATCGTCGAACACGCAGTCATGCGGATACAAGCCGAAATCGACTGGCACGTAAAGGTACTCACCGACATCGATAAACTCGACAAACCTCGTTGACCCCGATACCGCCGTGTGACACGAACCGTCGTCGCGACCGTCCGCCAGCCTTGATCCACGTCGCGGCGTCCCGTTGACAAGCTCCGACACCGGGAGCAAAGTCGTTCGGGCAGAATTGTTCTGGGGAGGAACACGATGTCGAACGGATTCTCCGGCGCCGTCGCCGCCACGGCGGTACGCCTGTCGTCGCTGCTGGGGCCGCGTCGCATGCGCACGGTGGCGAAGCTCAACCGGTACGTAACCAACCCGGTGCAGCGCCTGTGGGCGCCACGGCTGCCGAACTACGCGCTGATCGAGCATGTAGGCCGCAAGTCCGGCAAGACATTCCGAACGCCGGTCATGGCGTTCGTGCAGGACGGCACAATCTCCGTGCTGCTGAACTACGGCACCGGATCGGACTGGGTACGCAACATCCAGGCCGCGGGTGCGGCCGAGCTCGTGCATCGCGGACGGCGCTATCGGCTGAGCGAGCCACGGGTGCTGCCGAGCGAAGCGCCGGAGCTGCCGGTTCAGGTTCGCCAGGCCGGCGACGGATCCAGCAGTGCACTGTACGGTGTCCTCACACCCGTGTGACCGCTATCCGGCGGTCCGAGCCCGGCACCGGCAGACAGTCACGGGGCCGGAGTCATTGGCCCCGAGAGGAATTCGTCGACCTGGCGCTGGGTGCGCAGCACATGGATGTCCGCGGCCGGCGCGTGCTCGGCAATCGCGGCCATGACGACGGGCAGGCTGCGTCGCCGGTACCCGATCAGCCAGCGCCAGAAGACCAGGTTCTCGCGGGAGCGACGGGCCGCGCGCCAGGCGCATCGCCAGAGCGCGAAGTCCAGCACGACGACGGTGTCTGCGGCCCCGAGGCGAGTGCCGAGAACGTCATACGGGCCGAGATCGCCGTCGAGGATCCAGCTGTCCGCGACCGTCAGTCGTTGCTGGACGATCTCCCACTGATCGCCGGTCAGCGGCGTGAGGTCGGCGGACCAGAAATGCTTGTCCAGCTCGTCGACGGGCAGCCCGGTAACCGCGCCGAGCCGTACCGCGAACGTGGACTTGCCCGCCCCGCCTCGACCGAGCACCACCACCCTGTTCATACCCGGCCCCTCCCCTTTGCCATTCGGTAACAGTGTCCGCCGACACGTTGTTCGCCGCCGGATCCGCTCCTAGCGTTGGTTGGCGTCTCGCAATGACCATCTAGTCCGGTTCACCGTATTAGGAGGATTCATGCCTGTGTGTACGACGCGTGACGGAGTCGGAATCCACTACAAGGATTGGGGCTCGGGTCGCCCGGTGGTTTTCATCCACGGGTGGCCGTTGAACGCCGATGCCTGGGAAGACCAGATGAAATGGGTTGCCGACCACGGCTTCCGCGGCATCGCACACGATCGGCGCGGGCACGGGCGGTCGGACCAGCCGTGGACCGGCTACGACTTCGACACTTTCGCCGATGACCTGCGCGATCTGCTGGACCACCTCGATGTCCGCGACGTGACGCTGGTGGCGCATTCGATGGGCGGCGGCGAATTGGCCCGCTACATCGGCAAACACGGCACCGACCGGGTGCGTTCGGCGGTGTTGCTGTCCGCGATTCCCCCGCTGATGGTGCAGACGCCACAGAATCCCGAAGGCGTGCCCGAATCGGTGTTCGACCAGATCAAGAGCGGGATCATCAACGAGCGCTCCCAGTTCTGGCACGAGACCGCCGAAGGCTTCTTCAGCGCGAACCGCGAGGGAACCAAAGCCACCCCGGGCAACAAGGACGCGTTCTGGCTGATGGCGATGCAGGAGAACATCCAGGCCGGCGTGGCCTGCGTGGACGCGTTCGCCTACACGGACTTCACCGACGACCTGAAGAAGTTCGACGTCCCCACCCTGCTCATCCACGGCGACGACGACCAGGTCGTCCCCATCGACGCGACGGCCCGCAAAGGCGTGACCCTGATCCCCGACGCCACGCTGACGGTCTACGAAGGCGGTTCGCACGGCATCGCCATGGTCCCCGGCGACAAGGAGCGCTTCAACAACGACCTGCTGACCTTCTTGAAGGCGTGATGGCCGGCTTGAAGGCGTGATGGTCGGCGCACGCACAGCTCGGGCCGCACATCAAGCGACCAGTTTGTGTCATGTCACCGACTAGGAGTGCCGAATTGCCGGGCTCGGGGGCAAACGCCACCCGGGCGAATGCCCGGATGCGTTAGCTTCGGAACGTCCGGACAGCAAGTGGTACAAGGTGACTCGCGTGTCGGCACCGGTGAATGCACCCCCGCGGGGTGCGGCAGCGAAAATCAGACTCCCGCTGTCGCGCTCGGCCCGCATCGCACCGGCGTCCTGCGAGGTCGCCGCTGTCCGGACCCGGGACGGTCCGGATGCCTATCAGCTGCAAGGCGTCCGGACCGCCCGCGCCACCGGCGGCGGGATACGTGAGCTGACTACCGGCCGCCGGCGGCGGGATCGCCGTCCATGATCGCGTCCCACCACTGACTCAAGGGACTGGGGTCCGGCCAGACGGCCACGACGGGTCCCTGCGATTTTTCGCGAGTCGGGACGTCGGCCTCGTTGATTACCCGCACGAGAAACGCTCCTTCTGAGTGGAGTTAACCGGTCAGGCTTACGGTCAGTCGACTGATGCCGACCTATTCATGATCGATCAGTAGTTTTGCTGCCGGTTTTCCGTCAGGTAACGGTTAGCGTTCACGTGGATGACAGTGAGGCTCGAACGGCAACACAACCGGCCGAACGACCGGTTTGCTGACAGGTCGCCCGAAACGGCCGGCAATCCGCTCACATCGCGTAACGCAGGATCGCCGCGGCGGGCGCCGAGTCCGGGATATCGGCGGCACGCACCGCCAGCACCCGGCCGCTGGACAGCAGGACGCGCCTGGCGATCTCGTCGACGACACCCGGTGTATCCGCCTCCGATTCCGTTGCTAGCGTAAGGGATCCGTCCGACTCCGCGATCGTGCCGTGAATGGTCGCATCGATATCCACCAGCAGGGTGTCGATGATGCCGAACGTCGCGGAGCGTGCGATATCGGACAGATCCGTCGTGCCGCGGCCCTCGGACCGGCGTAGCTCGAACAGGCTCCGCAGGTCGGCCAGTTCGCGCGCGTAGTGGTCGTCCAGGATCGCGCGCGCCCGGGTCGCGAGCTCCTCGTCGGTGAGGTGTTCGGGATTGCCCGCGATTGTCTCCTCGAGCAGCCCGTCGTAGCTGTTGACCGATCGGAACAGTCCCGCGATCGGCTCGGCCGCCGCGAGGATCAGCGGCAGGTCACGCCCGGTCAGCAGGTCGCGCAACTCCTGGTCCACCGCCCGCGCGTACTGGCGGACACGGAGCTTGCGGCCTTCGGTGCCCTGAATCCGGCCCTTGGGCGCGCGACCGCTCAGCGACGACTTGCGCGCGTAATCGGCGGCACTGGTCGGCAGCCCGGGGACGCGCACCTCCGCGGCCGGACTGTCCGGGGTGATCTCCACCAGCCGGACCGCGCCCTCGGCGAGTGCCAGGACGAACGCGGACTGGGGGAAGGTGACCGCCCGCAACAGCGGCTTGACGAAGAATCGCTCGCCGACCGTGACGCCGGCCTCGAGTCGATTGGGAATTCGGAAAGTGCGCATGCGTTCGGGAGTGGCGTGCACGACCAATGTGCGCGATTGAAAACGCCAGAAGTCCTCGTCATCGATCAGATCCTCGAGTTCCTCGGCCAGGGACGATCGCGCTTTCCGGTCTTCCACCAGTTCCAGGGCCTCGCGCGTCTGATTGGAGAACGCGATGCGGTTCTCCTCCGGGCTCGCGGTATCGGCTTCGGTCGGGGTGTAGATCGACACGGACCACGGCGCGGAGGCGTTGACCAGAGCTTCGAGTTCGGATCGGGAGGGAATATCGGTGTGCAGCATGTCGACCCTTCTGAGGTGGATTACTGTCATCCCGAAGCTAGAAGGTGAACGTCACGAAGTCATATAGTCACCGCGCGACGGGGAACTCATCTATGTTCCCCGCACCACATTCTCCTGGGAACATACGTTCGCATTCCGAATTCGAGTGATCGGCTCGGCGCACTGCAATCGGCGGATTCGAGAGGATGACCATGGCCGTTCTCCTGCGTGGCGCGAATCTCTGGGACGGATTGACCGACAAACCCGCGGGCCCCCGCGACATCCTCGTCGACGCGGATCGCATCGCCACGATCGGAGCGAAACTCACCGCTCCCCCGGACACACGGGTGATCGACCTGAGCGGGCACACCGTGACCCCCGGGTTCATGGACTGCCACACCCACGTGACCGTGACACCGGACCTGGTCTCCGCCCTCACCCTCTCCCCCACCGCCGTCGCGTTGCGCTCGCTGGCCACGCTGCGGACCCTGCTGCTCAACGGATTCACCACGATCCGGGACCTCATGGGCGCGGACCCCGGCTTCAGCGTCCTGGATCTGCGCGACGCCATCGCCACCGGCAAGATCGTCGGCCCGCGCATGCTGGTCGCGCCGCACCTGATCTCCGCCCGCGGCGGCCACGGCGACTTCAGCGCGATCCTCGACGCGAATCTACAAGGGCCGCATCGTGTTCTGGAGATGGCAGCCGCCGACGGCGAGGACGAGATCCGCACCCGGGTACGCCAGGAAATCCGGGCGGGGGCGGACTGGATCAAGTTCGGCGCGACCGGCGGCTTCTCCAGCCCGTCGGACGACCCCTCGCACACCACCTACAGCCAGGAGGAAATGAACATCCTGGTCGCCACCGCCAAGGACCTAGGTCGCCCCGCGACCCCGCACTGCTACGGCGCCGAAGGCATCAAACGCGCGGTGCGCGCGGGTGTCCGCAGCATCGAACACGGCAATCTCGCCAACGCGACCTCCCTCCAGATGATGACCGACCACGGCGTCTTCCTGATCCCCACCCAGTTCACGGTCCTCCAGGACGCCCGCCACGTCGACGACGACGAATTCTGGGCGGGCAAACCGGCATTCAAACGCCGCAAGTTCCACCAACACCACAAAACCCTGCTGGACGGCGCGGACCTGATCGCCGCCAGCGAGGTGCGAATCGCCTTCGGCACCGACGCCGGGATGTTCCCGCACGCCGAGAACTGGCGCGAGTTCCCCGCGATGGTCTCCAACGGGATCACCCCGGTCCGCGCGCTCCGCGCGGCCACCAGCGTGGCCGCCGAACTCCTGGGGCTGGACGACCTCGGTGTGCTGGCCAAGGGCAAGATCGCCGACATAGTCGCGATGCCGGGCGACCCGTTCGCCGACATCGAGGTGACCGGCAAGGTGGACTTCGTGATGAAGGAAGGCGTGGTGTACGCGGAGCCGAGCGAGTGAAGTATCGAACGGACACGAATCCGTAGCGAACTCGCCGAACCAGCGGGGGCGGCCGGGCCTCGAGGGCGCCCGGCTCGGAGATGAACGCGCAAATCCGGCCGGTAGCGGCGGACTCGACACGACGCGCGCCGGGACCGTCACCGGTGAGGCCGCGAAGGATCGCCTATCGCGTCGGCGGGGTGAGTACTCGTTCCACGAGCGCGGTGTCGCAGTGCTCGATGACCTCGGTGAGCTTGCCCTCGGTTACCCGGAAGACGAAGCAGTACTTCTGCGGGTAGGCCTGCCCCGCGGTGGTCGTTCCGTTCCCGGTCGCCTGCACGACCACGCGGTCGCCGTCGGCGAGCACGAAGTCCGCGCTCATCCGGTAGGTGTGATCGAGCTGGCTCATCAACGGCCGCAGCAACCCGTGCACCACAGCCTCTCTCGACTCCCAGGTGCCTGCCCACGACCACGAGCCCGGAAATATCCACCGGAAGTCCTGAGCCATCGACTCGCTGAGCGCTCGCATGTCACCCTGCGCCATGCGCTCGAAAATCCGGGTGAGCAGCTCCCTGTTCGCCTTCTGCATGTTCTCCATGCCGACGATGCTGTCACCGGCGCAGCCATGCGACAATCGACTCTTTCGCACAACAGATATCAGGATCACGCATGGCTGAGTTCACCCTGGTCGGCTTGCGGGTGGTGCGCGCGGTCACCCGGCACGGCTCGTTCTCCACTGCGGCAGAGTGGCTCGGATACACCCAATCAGCCGTATCGCGGCAGGTGGCGCTCATGGAACAGGCCGCGGGACGGCCCTTGTTCGAGCGCCATGCCCGCGGTGTCGTTCCCACCGAGGCCGGACGCCTGGTGGTCAGGCACGCGGAGGGCGTGTTCAGCGAACTCGACGCCGCGCGCCAAGCACTGGGCGACCTCGACGGCTCGCGTGGAGGCCGCCTGCGCGTCGGCGCGTTCTCCACCGCGATGGCCGCGCTCGTACCCGACGCCATCGCGGCGGTCACAACGGCTGATCCCCGCCTCCACGTTGTTCCGCGAGAGGGTTCGAGCGCGAGCCTGCTGACCGCCCTCGCGCGCGGCCGGCTCGACGTCGCCGTCGTGACGCTGCCGGACCGCACACCCGACGGGGTCTCGCTCATCACGCTGGTGAACGACCCACTCCTGGTAGCGGTCCCGCACGATCACCGACTCGCCGGCCGTGGCCAGGTCTCACCCGCCGAACTGCGTGACCTGCGGTGGGTGGCAGGGTCGGCGGACGTGCGCGCCACATTGCTCGGCGCCTGGGCCGACAGCCCCTGGGAACCGGATATCCGGTTCGGAGTGCGCGACTGGATGGCCAAACTCGGGCTGGTGGCCGCCGGACTCGGCGCGACGATCGTGCCCGGTATCGCCGTGTCGGCCCTGCCGCCCACCATCGCCGTGGTCGGCATAGACCACCCGCGAGCAATCCGTTCGGTCACCCTCGCTACACCCACCGGCACGGACGAAGTCGCGTACCGGGGTCTGTTTACCGAAGCCCTGGTGGACAGCGCTGCACAGCTGTCAGCACGAGTACGGCGGCGGCTGCGCGAGTAGCCGAAGAGGTCGGACGACCAGAAGGCCGCCGCGGTCCCCGCCGCCCGGGACACGGAACAGCACCCGGATGCATGCCCCATCCGGGTGCTGTCGTCGATCATGTTGCCGGGCCGAACCATTCGGCTGCGCGGCGGTCGCTAGCGCGGCGCGGTCACCTCGGCCGGGAAGTCCTGATCCGGGGTGACGGTCCGGCCGTCCGAGCCCAGCGTGAGGGTGATGACCGTCGGGCCGCCGGACGGGCAGCAGTTGGCGTCGTTGCCGGTGAGCCAGCGGTACTGCACCTGGACGGTGCGATCGCCGGAGCCGACCACCGAGGTGTACGAGGTCGCCTTCTTGGTGGCGGTCCCCAGGTAGCCGTCGTGGTTGAACAGCAGGACGTGCCACGGCGAGCTGGCGGTCCCGCGCGGCGTTCCGGCCAACGCCCACAGCAGATCCGGGCACTCACCGAGCGCGGCATCGGTACCGCTCTCCACGGTGTAATTCTCGCCGCCGACCCCGGGCCCGAGCTTCTGCAGCGCGGCATTGACCACCCCGGAGTTCACATCCAGGCACAGGCCGTGCCCGGCGGTGGCGGGCGCCTTGTTCCCTGCCGGGGAGGTGGTACCCGGTTCGGACCCGCCGCCCCCCGATCCGGAACCGCCGGGTGCGGACCCACCGGGTTGGGTGGCCACGGTGGAGCCCGGCGCGGACGGCTGCGGCTGCGTCGTCACGTCGTCCTGACAGGCGGTGGTCAGGGCGAGTGCGGCCACGACCGCGACAATGCCAACGATTCTCTTCATGGGAACCAGCGTAGAAACGATTCCGGCACAACGGTATCGGGCATTCGACCCAAATTGTCGGGGCGCGGGCACCTGTTAACGGAAGTCGACCCGGGCGCTATCGCGCGATCGGTCCCGCGTCGAAGTGTGCAATTCAGCCGACAGCGCGATGTTGCCGCATGGCGCGGTGCCGCGCACGATGGCAGCGGGTGACATCGCACGTTATGGCCGCAGAGGGTCCTCCGGCGTCGCGATCGGCGCCCTAACGGCAGCCACTTACACGAATGGAAGTCGGCCATGAACGAGACGGATCCGTTCGACGACCTCGATCCCGGCGAGCTACAGCTCGCATTCGAACTGGGGGCGGCTCACGCGCGGGGCGAAACCCCCGACAACGGGTGGAAGATGTACCGCGAGTTCGTGACTCCGTTGGGGGTGCGTCGGTACTCCAATGTCCGGATCCTCGTGGACGGGCGCGTGCAGGCTCGTGAGTACCGGGCCAGAATGAACGATCCCGCAACGTTTCTCGACCTCGAGATGGATCGCTATTTGCTCGAAAACGGCATTGTCCATCAGATCGAATGGATCGTCGGTCCGGAATGACCGCGCTGAAGACCACGAACCGCTGTCAGGGATTCGCCGACCGAGGCCATACGTCACTGTGACTTTGATCCGAGGCATTTCGCCCGCCGCATCATGCGCCAGTGAGATCGATGGATGCGCCGTCGCGCGAGCGCGGTACGGTGAGCGCTCATAGCCGCGCCGAGACAAAGGTGGACCGCATGCGTTCGGGTGAGTCCGATGGGCCCGGTCGATCGACGCCGGAACCGTGGGGTGGAATCTTCGGCGCGGATCAGGAAATCGGGCGCGATCTGTCTCGGGTGGACTGGGACGCGACTCCGCTGGGGCCGGTCTCCGAGTGGCCGGTGAGTCTTCAGACGGCGGTGAACATCCTGTTGTCGTCCCGGTTTTCGATGTGGATGGGGTGGGGGCCGCAGCTCACGTTCTTCTGCAACGCCGCCTACCGCCGTGACTCGCTGGGTCGCAAATACCCGTGGGCGTTGGGCCGACCGGCCAGTGAAGTGTGGGCCGAGATCTGGGACGACATCGAGTCGCGTACCGCTACCGTGCTGAGCACGGGCGAGGCCACCTGGGACGAAGCGCTCCTGCTGTTCGTGGAGCGTTCCGGTTATACCGAGGAGAGCTACCACACCTTCTCCTACAGCCCGTTACGTGATGACGCCGGCGCGGTGGTGGGGATGCTGTGCGTGGTCAGCGAAGAGACCGAGCGGGTCATCAGTGAACGACGCATGGCGTCGCTGCGCGATCTCGGTTCCGACCCCAGCGTGATCCAGACCGAAGAACAGGTGCTGAGATTCGCGGAGAAGCAGTTCGCGAACAATCCCTTCGATTTTCCTTTTACCGCGAGCTATATGTTCGACAGCAGCGGCGCGGCCACGCTGGCGGGAACCAGTGGTGTGCAAGCCGGACATGCGCTGGCACCCCTGACTCTCGGGCCCGCGGATCAGGCGGTGTGGCCCATTGGTGAACTGCGGCAGGGGAATTCGGTATTGGTCGACCTGGCCGACGCGGCGTCAGCGGATTTGCCGCGTGGGGCATGGCCACAACCACCGGCCCAGGCGCTGGCTGTGCCGCTGGGTCGGCAGGGCGGTGAGCCCTATGGCTTTCTGGTGACCGGGCTCAACAGATTCCGGGCACTCGACGACGATCATCGCGGATTCATCTCGCTGGTGGCCGGGCATCTGGCGGCCGGCATCGCCAGTGCACGCAGTTTTCAAGCTCAGCAGCGGCGGGCTGAGGAGTTGGCCGAACTCGATCGGGTGAAAACCCTGTTCTTCTCCAATATCAGTCATGAATTCCGCACCCCGCTGACTTTGATCATGGGTCCCGTCGCGGAACTGCGCCGGCGCGGCGATCTCGGCGACGATGCCCTCGAGGCACTGGAGCTCGTGCACCGCAACGGGTTACGGCTCAACAAACTCGTGGCATCTCTGCTGGACTTCTCTCGTCTGGAAGCCGGGCGCATGCAGGCCCGGTATGCGCCGGCCGATCTGGCCACGATCACGACCGACTTTGCCAGTGTCTTCGAATCTGCCATGGCCAGAGCGGGTTTGGAGTTCGTGGTGGACTGCACACCACTCGACGAGCCGGTCTATCTCGATGCGGGCATGTGGGAGAAGATCATCTTCAACCTGCTGTCGAATGCCCTGAAGTTCACCTTCGCCGGGTCTGTGCGCGTCGGGGTAGAGCGCGCGGCAAGCCACGCGAAAGTCACGGTCAGCGATACCGGGGTCGGAGTCCCCGCTCACGAGATGCCCCGGTTGTTCGAGCGGTTTCATCGAATCGCCACGACGCGAGCACGTTCGCACGAAGGCAGCGGTATCGGACTCGCTCTGGTACGCGAGTTGGTCGAACTGCACGGCGGCACCATCTCCGCGAGCAGCCGGGAGGAGGCGGGAACCACCTTCACCGTGCTGCTGCCGTTCGGGTCGGCCCACCTGCCTTCGCAAGCGCTCGCCGCCACCGCCACCGCGACCGACGCCGTGGTGGCGGAGCAGTATCTGCAGGAGGCGTTGCGCTGGCTGCCCAGCGACGGTGCGTCGCCCGGCTCGAAGCCGGACGTCACCGCGGACGTTGCCGCGGCGGTCGGCGGCGCGGGGCGCGTGATCGTCGCCGACGACAATGCCGACATGCGCGAGTATCTCGTGCGGCTGCTCAGCGGTGCCGGCTATGACGTGCAAGCAGTCGGTGATGGTCTGCACGCGCTGCGGGCTGTGCGGGCGGAGGTTCCGCAGTTGCTGGTCAGCGACATCATGATGCCCGGGCTGGGCGGACTCGAGCTGGTGCGCGCGTTACGCGCCGAGTCGCGTACCGCCGCGGTGCCGGTGCTGTTGCTCTCCGCCAGAGCAGGGCAGGAGGCTGCGATCGAAGGCCTCGAGGTCGGAGCCGACGACTACCTGGTCAAACCGTTCGCCGCGGCCGAGCTTCTGGCGCGCGTTCGGGCGATCGTTGATTTGAACCGGCTGCGCAACCATCATGCTCGCTGGCGTGCGGCGCTCGTGGACTCGCTGCACGAAGCGTTTTTCATCTGCGACGAAGACGGCGTGATCATCGAGATCAACAACGCGTTCAGCGAGATCGTCGGGGTTCGCCCGGAGAGCTTGCCTTTGCATCCGGCTCGGCATGTCGCGCCCGGGGATCAACCCGATGACACTCCCCTCCCCATCGCGGACGCGCTGGCTCTCGCTCGGGCCGGGCAGCACGTGCTGCCGGTGCTGCACCGCGACGCACACGTGGTGTGGATCGCGGCCACCGCCAACCCGGTGCAGGACCCCGATACCGGACAGCGAGTGTTCGTCGGCACGTTCCGAGAC
The DNA here is from genome assembly GCF_040614455.1 of Nocardia sp. NPDC005978. NCBI lineage: Bacteria > Bacillati > Actinomycetota > Actinomycetes > Mycobacteriales > Nocardiaceae > Nocardia > Nocardia sp. NPDC005978. The sequence goes on along the minus strand of NZ_JBEXUS010000040.1, from coordinate 10,171 downwards.
GTGTCCGCCGAGCATTACCAGGAGCAGTATCAAACGGCCCTGGCCGCGGTGAACAGCCAACTCGCCCAATCCGATTCCATCGCCGAGGCACTGGCCGGTGTGGTGGTCGAGCTGCGCGACATCTGGCACGCACGCCGGGTGCTTGCCCTCGTCTTCCCCGAGCCGACCGGCCTTGTCGTCCCCGCCATGACCGTCAGCGCCGCGTCCGAGCCGACCATCGTCGCCGCCGGAGAAGCTGTCTCGTGGGCGGACCTTGCGGCCCCGGTCCGCGACGTCATCACCGCGGTGCGTGACGGGGAGCCTCTCACCGCGGTGATCCATCAGGCCACATGCGTGGGCATTGCGATGCGACACCCCGATGGAGTGCTCGTGTTGTGGATCGAGATGAGTGAACAACGATCGTTGAGCGTGGTAGATCGGACCTCACTGGCGATTCTGGGCGGACGGCTCGGACAGGGCCTGGCGCGTGCCCACCAACTGCAGCTGCAACGGGAAACAGCTCTCGCGTTGCAGCACGCGATGCTCGGTCCAAGCCAGCTGCCGCCCGATTTCGCGGTGCGCTATCAGCCCGCGACGCGTCCACTTCAGGTCGGTGGCGACTGGTACGACGTGGTCGATCTCGACGACGGTCGCATCGCGCTGGTTGTCGGTGATTGTGTCGGCCACGGCCTCGCCGCCGCCACGGTGATGGGGCAGCTGCGCAGCGCCTGCCGGGCGTTGCTGTTGGAACACCCGCAACCTGCCCGCACCCTGACAGCGCTCGACAGGTTCGCCGCACGCCTACCGGGCGCGAAATGCACGACGGTGTTCTGTGGCGTGCTCGATCCCGATACCGGCGAACTGGTCTACGCCTCCGCCGGACACCCGCCACCGATTCTGATGCATGCCGACGGCGTGACCACTCACCTGCGGCAGGCGCGGTCGCTGCCACTGGGCGTGCGACCGGAGCACAGTCGCTCGGAGGCCGGCATCCGGCTCACCGCACGATCGACGCTCCTGCTCTACACCGACGGTCTGGTCGAACGCCGCCGGCACTCGCTCTCCGAAGGCATCGAGGCCGCCGGGGTCCTGGTACGCGCTGGTTCGGACCAAACCCCCGAGGAGTTGGCGACCGCGGTGCTGGCGGGCATGACGCCGGACGACGGTTACGAGGACGACGTCGCGTTACTGCTCTTCCGCCAACCCGCGCCCCTGCGCCTGGAGTTCCCCGCGCAGGGTGACAACCTCGCCGACGTTCGTGCGACGTTGCGGGACTGGCTCGGTCGGTGTGGGCTCGAGGAGGAACAAGCGTTCAACGTCTTGTTCTCGGCCAGTGAGGCGGTCAGCAACGCCATCGAGCACGGACACCGTGAGCTGCCCGACGGCCTGATCCGGGTGTCCGCCACCGCGCTCGTCGATCAGGTGCGCCTCACCATCACCGACACCGGCGTCTGGCGACCACCACTGGCATCCGACAGGCCCTACCGCGGCCGCGGCCTGGACATGATGCGGTCGCTCATGCACGACGTGCAAGTGTGCCCCGGCGACTCCGGTACCACCGTCCATCTGCAGGCAAGGATTCAGTCATGACGACGCATCTCACTCTGGATGTCGACCACCGTGACGACGGCGCGGTCGTCGTGACCGCCGACGGTGAAATCGACATGACCAACAACGGCGCCTTTCGTCACGCCGTGTCCGACGCCGTCGCACAGCCGCATACCGGCCATGTCGTCATCGACTTTCGCCGAGTGCAATTCATCGACAGCGGAACCATCGAAATCCTCTTCGAGTACGCCGACCATATCGAGCTGATCGCCAATCCGATGCTCGCCGCCGTGCTCGATGTCAGCGGGATCACCGAACTCGTCACGATCACCTGACCGCCACCGGCGGTCAGGATGCGCACACCCTGTGCGTCAGCACGATCGGCGGAACGCCGGAGAACGTCTCGACCGCCAGGTGCCGGCTGATGCACGCGCATCCGCTACTGCCCGGGACCGTCCTGGGCTACCGGCCGGCGCGGGAAGCGAGCCCGGGAGAAGGAGCCGATATCGAACAGGCGGGTTGCCGGCCCCACCGAAGTCGCGGCCTCGAGCTCAGTCGTGCTCGGGCAACCGCACGACGGTGAGGAAGAAGTCCTCGATCTTGCGCAGCGCGGCGGTGAACTCCTCGATCTCGACGGGCTTGGTGACATAGGCGTTCGCGGCGAGCCGGTAGCTGCGCAGAATGTCGGACTCGGCCGCCGAGGCGGTCAATACGATGACCGGGATCGCCGCCAGGTCCCGGTCGGCGCGGATTCGCGTGAGAACCTCACGGCCGTCGCATCCGGGCAGCTGCAGATCCAGCAACACCAGGTCCGGGCGCGGAGCATCGGCGTACTCGCCGGTGCGGAACAGGAAATCCAGGGCCTGGAGGCCGTCGCGGACCACGTGCAGGGTGTTGTGTATCTTGTTGTCCGTGAACGCTTCTCGGGTGATCAACTCATCGCCCGGATCGTCTTCGACGAGCAGGATATCGATCGGACGACCCATGGCTGCCACGAGTGTCCTCCCTTCACCTCGGGCACGGTTCTGTTGAAAACCGCGTCGCCACAGCAAATCATCGTGAGTCAGTCGACATCCGCTGCGTTGCCGTTTCGATCTTGCCGGTTGCCAGCGTATTCCCGGTTAGGGTCGAGCGAAACAATCTCCACGGTTCGGATCGAGCTACTCCGCGGTTCACAATCGGCCCGTCCGCGGAACGTGATGAATCCCGCCCCCGCGAGGACCGGTCAACCCGCCAGGTCCAGCACCGCGTACTGCGTGGTTTGCCCCGGTGTGGTGTGTGTTCGGAACAGATCGCACAGCTGATGCACCAGCAGCAGGCCGCGGCCGCCGAACTGGCCCCGCTGCGGCGGGTGCCGCCCGGCGAGCGGGTCCGCGATGTAACCGCCGTCGCGGGTCTGACAGATCAGGCTCTGCTCGTCCCGGTACAGCCACATGTGGCAAACGCTGTCGCCATGCGCGATGCCGTTGGTCACCAGTTCGGTGGCTATGAGCTCGAGGTCGGGTATCCGCTCGGGTGAAAGTCCCAGCAGCGCAGCCTTTTCCGCTGCGAGATGGCGTGCCGCGCCTACATCGCCCGGGCCGGAAACGATCATGTCGGGTGCGGAGCCGGGGCACGGGAGCGGCTGGTTGTAGCGGTCGATGACGGCCTTCGGGTCGTAGCACTTGCTCGTGTAACGACGCTCCGGCTCCCAGATTTCCGGATGGTTCTGGCGGGCGTCGGCGATCGCGACCGCGTCCAGCGCCGAGACATCGTAGGGGCACAGGATCGTGACCGCACGTCCGGCGAACGCGAGGTTGATCAAGGCTTCGTGCTGCGCGCACGCGGGATACTCGAAGGCGGTGCGGCCGGCCCAGATCGGTTCTCCCACAATCCGCACGTGCCGATCGGGATGCTTGTCGGCGAACGCGCGCATCACACCCGGGATGATCCGGCCGGGGTTACGCCCGGCGACACTCATGTCGATCAACGTCACCGCGGCGGGATCCACAACCGTGCGCAGCAGCTCGAGCCGGGCGGGGGGCACGGCCGCGGCGACGGGGTCCTGCGATTCGGTCAGGAAGGGAACGATGCCGTCGAGGTACTGCCGGTCGGTGCGGTAGAAATATGCGGGATGTCCGTGCGAGTACGTCAAACCCCGTCCTCCACTCGCACATTCGGCAGTTCCAGCAATTCGGCCAGGCGCGCGACCCCTGGCCATGCCGTCTGCACGACCAGTTCGGCGTCCCGGGATTCCGCGTAGGCGGCGAGGCGCAGGAGGCCGTTGTGGTCCAGAAAGCTCAGCCTCGTCGCGTCGACTCGTACGCACCCGTTCTCGGGATCCGGCTCGATTCCGGCGAGGCCGGCTCCGAAGAGTTCGCCGCAGGAGCCGTCGACTTCGCCCACGATCGCGACCGCGTGTGCCGTAGCTCCGAAAATGCGGAATTGCGTGTGCACGTTGGTATTCGGGTGCACCGAGGCCAGCCGCATCACAGCGGCGGCACCCACCGCGCCGCGGTCGTAGGCGCACATCGCCGAAAACGGTTGTGCGGCCATCAAACGGTCGGCCAGGTATTCGTAACGCACGAACGCCGCGAGCTGGGCCGGGGTCCGAACCAGCGGGGTCGTATCGGCCGCGACGCGCAGCCCGCTGAAGCCGGCGGCGATTGCCGCCTCGGTCGCGGCGGCATAGGTGCGGACCTGCTCGTCGCCGATCACCGGGGCCCCGGGCTCGTAGACGTCCTCGATCGAAACCACCTGCGCTCCACCCGTGCGCAGCGCCTCGTTCCACCCGGGCAGACTCTCCAGGTCCCCGGCCAGCGCGCCGGCATCGCCGGAAGCGATGTACCAGACCCGGCAGCCCAGGCGGAGCCCCTCGCCGAGGAATTCGCTTGCGCGAAGCCGGAACTCGCCCGGTTCATCGAACGCCCAGCAGGCATGGTCATGGATACCCATGCCCTGCGCTTGCTGAATGACCGATGACCGACGCACTCGGGTGAGTGTAGCCCCGGCCACACCGCGGCACTGCGGGCCGATCCCCCGGACGAGCGGGCGAAGCTTCGGTGCATGGTGTTTGGCGGGCGTCGAGGGCGGTACTCAGGCCGGACGCTACCGGGCCCGCGCCGCGGGCGCGTGCAGGCGTCTTCGAAAGGGGCACGTCATGAGCAGCAAGGGCAGATGTATCGCGGTAACCGGCGAGGAAGCTTCGGCCGCCGTCCCGCGCACCACCCGCACCGAGCACAAGTGAACGCGGCCACGAACGGGCGAGTCCCGAAGCCCGGTGCGGCGGCGACGGGAACCCGCGACGTAGTGGTGACGGTGGGAGAACAGGAGTGGGAGGTGCTCGCCGAGGCGGCCGAGGCTGCCGGGATGAGCGTTCCCGACTATGTGTCCTGGTGCGTGCGCATTCAGGCCGCGCGGGCCGCCAATCCCCGCTCGCGACGAGCCGACAACGTCATCGCAGCCCGGCGACCGGCAACGGGCGAGGACGAATCCGAATCCGCGGCATGGGTGGAGACGTTCTCTCGCCGATGTGCGCATCACACCGATCGCGACGCCGAGATCTGAACCGCTTGTCCGGCAACGGTATCGAGGACTGACCGGCGTCGGCCGATCGGGTGATCAAGGGATCGCGGTCACGTCGCGGAGGAACGAGACCGCGTCGGCGAGAGCGGACTCACCTCGCCGATGGGTGTCCGTGTCCTTGAAGAACTGTGCGAAACCGTGCTCTGCCCCGGGCACGACGCGGTGCACGACGGGCACCCCGGCCGCGAGCAATGCTTGGGCGTAGGCGAGGTTTTCGTCGAGCAGCGGATCGTGTTCACCGACGAGGATCAGCGTGGGCGGGAGGCCGGCGTGGTCGCCGCGCAGCGGTGACACCCGCGGGTCGTCGGTGCTGATTCCGTCCGGAAGATAGGCCTGCAACGCGAGCCTGTTGAGTTCTCTGGGCGGAAATCGTTTGTCCCCGAGCTGTTTCCACGACGCGGTATCCATCGCGGCGCAGAGGCTGGGATAGAACAGCACCTGGGCGGCCACGCGGGGATGCCGTCGGTCACGGGCGATAGCGGTGGCGGCCGCGGTGAGCGTTCCGCCGGCGCTGTCGCCGCACAGCACCAGCCGGGTGGTATCCGCCCGGAGCTCTTCGCCGTTGCCGCCGACCCAGTCCAGCACCGCGAGCACGTCTTCGAGCCCGGCCGGGAACCGATGCTCCGGTGCGAGTCTCCAGTCCACGGCAACGACCAGTAGCTCGGCGCGGTTCGCCAGAGCCCGGCACAGTACGTCGTGGGTATCCAGGTCGCCGGAGATGAAGCCGCCGCCGTGCACGAACACCATGACGGGCAGGCGGTCGGCGTCCTTGAGCGGGCGATAGGCGCGCACCGTGATACAGCGCTCCGGCTCGGTGGCCGGAATGGCCAGCCTGCGCACGTCCCCGACGGGGTCGGGCGCGCCGGCGTCCGGCATCGAGGTCCAGTAACTCTCACGCATGCCGCGTACGAAATCGAGCAGATCGGGATCATCCAACATCACGAGTCGAATGCCCGCCGCGGAGTGCGTGAAACGGCCGTGTTTGTCACTGGTTTACATCCGTGGAGACGGGTATGCACCGACCGGACACACAGCCCGTCGAACACGGGCTGACATCGAGGAAAGGAGCGGCGCGATGCTCGGACTGGGAATCCTGGGGTGGATCATCATCGGCGGGCTGGCCGGCTGGATCGGCAGCAAGATCATGAAGACCGATGCCCAGCAAGGCATTCTGCTGAACATCGTCGTCGGAATCATCGGCGGACTGCTCGGCGGGTTCCTGCTGAAGCTGCTGGGCGTGGATGTCGAGGGCGGCGGCCTGTGGTTCAGCTTCTTCACCTGCCTGGGTGGCGCGGTGCTGCTGCTGTTCCTCGTCGGCCTGGTTACCGGCCGCCGCGGCGCGATGCGCTGACACGCACGCCACACCGCACGGTGCGGGGCTGCACGGTGTCAACCGTGCGGCCCCGCACTCGTCTGCGAGCACGAATTGTTACCCCGGCGCATTGCGCACGTTCAGGCCCACCTTCTCGACGCCCCCGACCGGCTTCTGCCGGTTCACGACGTTTGTCCCGCGATAACCCGGGTAGTTGCGGGAGTGTCGCTGGTTTCGCTGTCGCGAAGCCGAGCGGACAGTTCGATCGCTAGTCAATCTCCTTCCGAGAACACCCCGCGCCTGCGCGGGGACATCGAATCATTCGAAGATCGAGGAGGAATCATGACCGGTTTGCTCGACGAAATCATCGGTAACTCCGTGTACGACCGGGGCGGCGACAAGATCGGCAAGGTGAAGCAGATCTACATCGATAACGCTTCGGGCGCGCCGACGTGGGCGGCGGTGTCCACCGGCCTCTTCCACGACGACTCCCTCGTGCCCCTGGCCGGTGCGCAGCATCGGGCGGGGTCGGACCAGCTGCAGGTGCAGGTCGACAAGGAGGAGGTGAGGTCCGCGCCGCACATCCCCATGGACCACGAGATCACCGCCGACGAGGAACAGCAGCTGTTCGTGCACTACCACGTCGACCCGCAACGTGCGGGCTGGGACGCGTTCGCCGATCCGGCAGCTCAGGGCCGTGATGAGCGGCGTGGGATGGGCGGCGGCGACGAGGGACTCGTCCGCTCCGAGGAACACCTCGAGGTGCACAAGGACCGCGCCGAGTCCGGCACGGCCCGCCTGCGCAAGTACGTGGTCACCGAGGAACAGACCATCAAGGTACCCACCACACACGAGGAGGTACACCTCGAACGGGAGCCGATCACCGATCCCACCGCGGTCGGCACCACGGACTTCGGTGAACAGGAGACCGAGGTGGTCCTGCACGAGGACCGGGTCACGGTGACCACGGAGGCGGTACCGGTCGAGCGGGTTCGCCTCGCGGTCGACGAGGTGCAGGACAGCGAGACCGTGTCCGGCACCGTGCGCAAGGAACGCTTCGAGACCGAAGGCGTCGACAAGGACCCGAAGCGGAAGCGATAGCCCAACGGCGGCACCGGGTTCTGGAGTAAGGGAAGACTCCGGAACTCGGCGCAGGCCGGTCCCCGCAGCAGCGATGAGCAGGCTCTACCGCACCGCGTCGGGCGAAAATCACTCCTGCCGAGCGGCTTTCGCCTCGTCGATCGCATCCTGATCCAGCGGATCGAGCTTGCGGGTATCGCGCGGTACGGCGAAGGGTGACACCTCTTCGGGTAGACCTTCGGCGATGGCGCGACCGTGATCCAGTTCGGCGTTGATCTCGGCGCCCAGTAGCAGCGCAATGTTGGTGAGCCACAGCCACACCAGAAAGATCACCACACCGGCGAGTGACCCGTAGGTCTTGTCGTAGGACGAGAAGTTGGCGACGTAGACGGCGAAACCGCCCGAGACGATCACCCAGATCAGGACCGCGATCACGCCGCCGGGGCTGATCCATTTCACGCCGCCCTGTTTCGCATTGGGGCTGGCCCAGAACAGGATTGCCAGCAGTACCGAGACCAGGACGAAGAGCACGGGCCACTTGGCGATGTTCCACACCAGCACCGTGGTCTCCCCGAGTCCGAGGAAGTCGCCGACCTGCCGCGCGACCGGCCCGCTCACCACCACGATCACCGCGCTGAGCAACAGCAGAATCACCGCCAGTACGGTGACGCCGAGCCGGATGGGCGTGGTCTTCCAGATCGGCCGCCCCTCCCCGATGTCGTAGATGACATTGGAGGCGCGCATGAAGGCGGCGACGTAGCTCGACGCCGACCACAGCGCGATCGCCAGACCCAGGACCGCGCCGAGTCCGGCGCCGCTCTTGTTGGCCTGGGCCTGGTCGATGAGCGTTTGCACGAAGTCCGCGCTCGAGCCCGGCGCGAGTTCACGGACCTGACCCATGAGTTCGTCGGTGGCATCGGGTCCGAGCAGGCCCAGCAGCGAGACGAGCACGATCAGCCCGGGCACGATCGACAGCATCGCGTAGTAGGTCAGCGACGCCGCCAGATCGGTCAGGTTGTCGCGCTGGAACTCTCGGCCCGCACGCTTGACCACCGCGATCAACGACGGTTTCGACAGGTCGGCCGGACTGTCCGGGTGATCGGCGTCCAGGTCCGGCCGAGCTCCGGTACCGGTCGACGCCGGGTGATCCGCGGTGGTCATGCTCGGCTCACTTCCCGGGCCAGGTGCCCGTCAGCCGCTGATAGCCCGAGGCGCCCGCGCGGTCGATCGACGCCTTCACCACGCCGAAGATCGCGCCCTGCAGCGCCGCGGCGACCAGGACTTCCTGCCAGCCGTAGTCGCGCGCGGTGGCGCTCGGGGCCTGGTCCTCACCGCTCACTCGCCGCCAAACCTGGGCGAACACGAGGTTGGCCGCGATGCCGCCGAGCACGCTCACGACCATTCCGACGGGCTTGTACAGGGTGTTCACGCGCGCCTCCGACGTCGCGTCCACCAGATCAGCGCCGCACCGGACACCAGCGCGACCGCGACGGGCACCGGATTCCGCCGGGCGGCCGCGACCGCCTGACTGCTCTTCTCGCGCACCGGTTCCGGCGTCGCGGCCACGGCACGATCTGTCGCGGCCACAGCGCGATCGGCCACCTGCCCGGCGCTGACGCGCACGTTCTCGGCGACCTCGCGCGCCTGCTGAGCCGCCTCGCTCGCATGTTCGCGAGCGGCCTCGGCCGTGTCGTGCACCTTGTCCTCCGCTCGCGCGCGTACGTCGACCTTGTCCGCGAGTTCGGCCACGGTGTCGCCGAGTTCCTGGCGGGCCTGGTCGCGGTCCGCCCGCAACCGCGCGACCTCACTCGGATCGTTCTCCGGGCGTGGTGTGTTGTCGCTCATCGATGAGTCCTGTTCTCGAGTACGTCGACGTCCCGGCGGACGTCCTTGATCGCCGCGGCGGGCACCGGGGGCGCCGCCTCTTCAACGGCTTTCTTGCCGGCCAGCGCCGCTATCGCGCCGAGCACGAACAGCGCGACCGCCACGATCAGCGCGGCGGCCCAGGCGGGCAACACGAGCGCCAGAGCCAGAATCGCCGCGGCGGTCAGCGCGCCGCCGCCGTAGAACGCGAGCAGCCCACCGGCGCCCGCGAGACCGGCACCCTTGGCCATGCCTATGCCCTTGTCCCGCATCTCGATTCGGGCAAGTGCCATCTCGTCGCGGACCAGCCTGGTCAGCTGTGCGCCGGCGGTGTCGACGAGTTCGCTCAGTGAGCGCCTGTCGTTCTCGAGGGTCACCGCCGCGGAATCGGCCCGGGGGTCCGAAGTGGGTGTCATGCCTCTCACCTCCTGTTCGTCGGCGATTACCCGGAGGCTTTGACTCGAAACAGGCCGGTGGCGGCTCGAAACAGGCTGCCGGCGCGGCGGCGGCACGGCAGGTGTTTGTGCTTGATCAAGTCGGGTAGCCGACGTAGTGGCCATCCGCTGCCGATCGCGGTGTGGCCGACCAACGAACTACGCGGGAGGTTGGAAAATGGAAATCGAAAATGTCATCGCCCAACTGCACCAGGACATCACCACCGCCGAAGACGCCGGCGACACGGCGACGGCCGACAGGCTTCGTAAGGATCTCGAGGAGGCGCGTCGCGCCGCCGCCGAGCAAACGGGTCAGCAGTAGAACCGGACCGGAACGCCGGGCGTGGCCAACGGCCACGCCCGAACCCCGCGAGCACCGTTCGCGAGGGGT
>NZ_JBEXUS010000039.1:0-74573 GCF_040614455.1 Nocardia sp. NPDC005978 | reverse complement strand
GTGGTGCAACGCCGCCCCACCGACCGCGGATCGACGCGTACGGGACGGGGCGGGGCCCGGCGGGAGCGCACGCGGGAGCGCTCAGTCGCTCGCCCAGACGGCGAGTTCACCGCCCGGCATGCACACCACCAGATAGCGGCCCGGATCGGTCACGGTCCAGGCCTCGAAGAAACGGTCGGGCTCGACCACGAGGCGCTGACCGGAATCCAGGTCGATCCGCAGCTCGCCGTCGGATTCGACCGTGGCGGAGACGATTACACCGTCGACGGCCTCGGTGAGATCGTCCACGCGGGTCTCCCCGGCCAGCCGGTGCGAGACCGAACCGGCGGCGCGGTGCACCACCAGTTCACTCTCCACGCGTATCTCGTACGCGCCCGCGGTCAGCACTATGACGTGCGGCCCCGAGGACCGCACCCGCAGCTGTTCTCCGGTGATCGGCAGGTCCATTCGGCTCGCCTCCCGCGGGTCGACGCCCCGGCGCGCGGCCGGGGCGTCACTAGGGTTACTCGGTCGCCTCCGTCAGGACACCGATGACCTGATCGGAGAGGAAGAACGGCTCCAGCCGCTCGCGAACGAGCTTGGCCAGCACGCCGTTTCGCTTGGCGGCGTCGACAACGGCGGGGCCGTAGCGCAGGATCTCGCCGGCGATGTCATCGCCGGACAGACCCAGCTCGGGCAGGATCGCGGCCAGGGTGTGATCGCCGTACTTCTCGAAGAAGACCTCCACGCCCTGATCGAGAAGGACGCCGAAGTACTCCTTCTCCCGGGTGGTCAGCGCGATGCGGTAGATGATCAGCGCCAGGTCCTTCAGATCCTGCTGCGTGAGGTAGTCGCGCAGCCCGCTCACCGGCTCACCGGCGTGCAGATCCCAGAACTCCATGGCGGCATCGTGCACGGGGGCGTCGCGCAGCATCTCGCGAATGGCGTTGTTGGTCCGCTTGAGCGCGAATTGCGCGCCCTTACCGGCCATCTCACCCAGGAAGGTGCCGTCGCCGGTGGCCTTCTCGGCGGCCTTGGCGGCGGACTTGGCAGCGGAGGTGCCGAACGAGACCAGCGAGCCCAGGCCCGGGATCTTGTTCGCCATCTGCCGGTTGCTCTCCATGAAGTCCGAGATCAGCTTGTCCACGAACTTGGAGGCCACGGTCGCGACCAGCGGGCTCTCGGTGAGCCGCTCCAGGATGCGCTCCTGGGCCTGGTGCATGGCGAAGATCTTCTCCAGCAGCTGCTCGACCGGCTCCCGGTCGACCACGTCGCCGAGGGTGTAGTCGTTGTTGGCGGCGATGTCGTCGTAGAGCGCGGGCGCGAGCGCGCCGACCATCTCCCCGAGCACCGGGCTGCCGCCGATCAGTTCGACGATCCTGCGCACGGTCTCCTTGGCCTGATCCACCTCGACCACGTCTCGGAAGATGATGGTGTCGGCCACGCCGATCACCGCCTCCACGTCGCGGGCGATCACCTCGGCGAAGCGGTCACCCGTCACCTCGGCGACAATGAAGTCGACCTGCAGGTCGAGCAGCCGTTCGGCGATTTCACGCGGCTCGGTCATACGATTCCACCCATCGTTTCGAAGCGGAGTGCCCGAGATCAGTCGGAATCGTTGCCGTGCACCGACTTTCGAATCTGTTCCAGGCGCTCCCGCGCGGCTTTCTCCCGCGCGTCCCACTGTTCGTCGACGCTGCGGCCCACCGGTGTCTGCCGATCGAGTTCGTTCATCCCCTGGGCGGTGCCGTAGCGCTGCTCGACCTTATCCCGAACTGACTCGAAAGTAGGGACACCGCTGTTCGTATATCCGCCGATCCCCGGTGAGCTGGGCATACCCGTCGGCGGTACCGGTCCGCCGGTGACCATCGCACCCAGCTCGACCTGCCCGAATGTATCGGGAACCGCGGGCCCCGCGCTCGACGGCGGGATGTCCGAGGACAGATCCGTGTCCGGAGTCACATCGGTGACGTTGGGTGAATGACCGACGGTCGCGGCCACCGCGATCGCCACCGCGTGCAGTTCGGCGAGCCCGGCCCGGCCGTCGGTGGCCGCGCCCACCACCGCCGCGAGCTCGGCATCGCTCAGACCCGCCAATTGCGCCGCCAGATTACTGGAATCGCTCATATCGACCAGGCTACGCAGCCGGGCGGCGCCAACGGCGGAAATCCGCCGGGCCTGCGGTTTCGCGGCCCGGCGGCGTTCTCAGAAGCGCACCCGGCGCTGTTCGACCCGGCGCAGCAGATCGTGCACCCGGGGATCGGCGGTCAGCGCCCGATCCAGGGCCACGTTCACCAGGCCGCGCAGCATCGCGTACGGCATCCAGCCCAGTGGCGCGATGGTGCGCGGGGCCCGGCGCTCGATGCCGTCGGCGATGATCTCGGCCGCGCGTTCGGAGCTGATCCGCACGCTCAGCGGCCAGGGCAGCAGGTCGTCCAGCTCGGCGCCGAGTTCGTCGCGATCGAGGGTGGCCCGGGTCATCTCGGTCTGCACGATGCCGAAGTACGCGATACCGGCCGTGGCGCCCCACGGCGCGAGTTCGACCCGCAGCGCCCGGCCGAGCTGCTCCACCGCCGCCTTGCTGATCATGTACGGCGCGCCGGCCATACCGGGGGCGAAGGCGGCGCACGAGGACACCACCACCACGTGCCCGCGCGCGTTCACGATGTGGTCCAGCGCCGGGCGCACGGTGTTGAACACACCGGTCAGGTTCACCCCGAGCACACGATCGAAATCCGCGCCGTCCATGGTGCGCAGGGTGGCCGGGCGCGGCACCACACCGGCGTTGGCGACCACCACGTCCAGGGTGCCGAAGTGATCGACGGCGCGAATCACGGCCTGGCGCATGGCGTCTCGATCCGTCACGTCGGCGGCGACGGCCAGGGCGCGCTTGCCGAGCCGGTGCGCCATGGCGTCGACGGCGTGCCGGTCGATGTCCACCAGCACCACACGCGCGCCGCGTTCGTGCAGCAGCAGCGCCAGGTCGTGCCCGATGCCCTGTCCCGCCCCGGTGATGAGCACCGTCTGCCCGTTGACCCGATTCGCGGCCGGCGAATTGGGGGACAGCAGTCCCAGCAATGACAACATCACTTGCTCACCTCGTACGATTCACTGTCGAATGCGGCTGTGCGACGACGATATTGGAAGCTCCAGTTGGGGTAGAGCCCGGCATTGAGTCCGTCGGCGGTGGTGTAGTAACTCTGGCAGCCGCCGGTGAGCCAGACCGTGGCGGTGCTGCGGCGCGCCATCTCCGCCAGGAACGCCTGCTGCACCCGGGGACGAACCTCCACGCGACGGGCGCCGGTGGCGCGCAACTGCTTCAGGGCGTCGACGATGTAGGCGATCTGCGACTCGATCATGAAGATGGCGGACTGGTTGCCCGCCGCCCCGAACGGGCCGAGCGTGCAGAAGAAGTTCGGGAATCCGGCGACCGCCACACCCAGGTAGCTCTGCGGCTGTTTGTCGTAGAGCTGCGCCAGGCTGCGGCCGTCGGTTCCGATGTAGCTGTCGTACGCGGTGGGGATGGAGGTGAATCCGGTGCCGAACACGATCGTGTCGACCTCGTATTCGGTGCCGTCGCGCAGCACGATGGAGTGCGGGCGAACCTCGGCGATGCCGGTGGTGATCACCTCCACGTTGGGCTGATCCAGGGCCGGGAAGTAGGCGTCGGAGAAGATGGCGCGCTTGCAGCCGATGACGTAGTCGGGCAGCAGTTTCGCGCGCAGGGCCCGATCACGAACCTGGCGTTGCAGCTGCCAGCGGCCCAGCGCCTCGTAGGGGTGACGGAACCGCTGATCGACCAGGGAGATGAGCCCGAAGGTCTCGATGGCGGAATAGAATCCGCCGCGAATCAGGCGCTGGGCCAGCGGAACACGCTCGAGTAGCAGGCGCTCGAGGCCCGAGGTGTGCCGGTCCATGCGCGGCACGATCCAGGGCGCGGACCGCTGGAACAGCAGCAGCTCGCGCACGCGGGGCTGGATCTCCGGCACGAACTGAACCGCGGAAGCGCCGGTGCCGATGACCGCGACCCGCTCGCCCGTGAGATCGTGGTCGTGGTCCCAGTGCAGGGAGTGGAAAGCCTTGCCCGCGAACGTCTCCAGGCCCGGCAGCGCGGGGTACTTGGCCTCGGCGAAGATGCCGGTGGCCGAGAGCAGGAAGTCCGCGGTGAGCGGGCCGTGACTGGTGGCCAGGTGCCAGCGGGACTCGTCCTCGTCCCAGCGGGCGTGCAGCAGCTCGACGCCGAAACGCATGTGCCGCAGCACATCGTGCTCGGTCGCCACCGCCCGCAGGTATTCCAGGATCTCGCGCTGCTGACCGTAGGTGCGCGACCACTTCGGGTTCGGCGCGAACGAGTAGCTGTACAGGTGCGACGGCACGTCGCAGGCCGCGCCCGGGTAGGTGTTGGCCTGCCAGGTGCCGCCGAGGTCGGACGCGCGTTCGAGGATGACCAGATCCTCGAATCCCGCCTCGCGCAACTTGATCGACAGGCCGATGCCGCCGAAGCCGGCGCCGATGATGACGATGGGCGTGTGTTCGACCGTGGAGGTCATCGCCTTCGAGTTCCCTTCGCTCACAGGTCGAGCACCAATTCGTCGCCGGCCGCGCGCGAGACGCACAGCAGCATGCGGTCCGCCCGAGCCGATTCCGAGAGCAGCCGATCGCGATGATCGATCGCCCCGGCGAGCACCCCGACCTCGCAGGAGCCGCAGAAGCCCTGCTGGCAGGAGTAGGCCACATCGGGCAGCTGCCGCCGGACCGCGCTCAGCGCGGTCTCGTCCGCGCCCACCCGCACGGTCCGCCCGCTGCGGTTCAGCGTGAGCCCGAATTCCCGGCCGCCGACCACCGGGAGCGCCGAAAAGCGTTCGGTGTGCAGCGATCCGGTGGGGTTGAGCTCGAACATGCACGCCTGCGCGGCGGCCAGCATGGGCGGCGGTCCGCACACGTACACGGCCGCCCCCGGCGCGGCCGTGGCGATCAGCTCGGCCACATTCGGCGGACCGTGTTCCTCGTCCGCGAGCACCAGCGCGTCCGGGACGACATCCCGGAACGGCATGGAAGCGAGCGAGCGCCCGGTGTAGATCAGCCGCCCCCGCGACCCGGCCGCGAGCGCCATCGGCAGAATCGGCGTGATACCGATCCCGCCCGCCAGGAACAGGTAGGACGGCGCGTCCACGAGCGTGAAAGCGTTGCGCGGCCCGCGAATTCGCAGCCGGTCCCCCACCCACAGCGCGTCGTGGATCTCGGCCGAGCCGCTGCCGTCCGGAATCCTCCGGACCGCGATGCGATACCGGTAGCGGTCGGCCGGATCACCGCACAGCGAGTACTGCCGCTGCTTACCCGAGGGCAGAAAGACATCCAGGTGCGCGCCGGGCCGCCAGCTCGGCAGCGGCCGGCGATCGGCGGCGTAGAGCGACAGGCTCACCACCCCGTCCGCCTCGATCGTGCGCGCGCCGACGACCATGTCCAGGTCGAATCCGCCGCGCCGCACCGGATTCGAGCGCGAGAGCACGGGGGCGGCCGGGCCGGAGACGAAGACCTTCAGGTACGCGTCCATCACCGAGCCGAGCAGCCGGAGCCCGGCCCCCGGGCCGGTCGTCCTCGACACCGCCGTCCCGGATCCGGCCGGCGCCGTGGGACGGCTCGCACCCGGCTTCGCCGCCGCGTGACTTCCGTCCGCGGCGGGAACGTGGGGACCCCGACCTCGCATCGCATCCACGCGACCGCCTCGCGGTGTCGCGACGACGCTCGCGCCCGTCCCGGCCGCATCGTCGAGGCCGTGCTCCGCGGGTACCCCCGCCATCACCGGGCCGCCCGGGCCGCGGGCGAGTGGGCGAGGTAGCGCAGGGCGTTGTCCATCGGACCCAGCTGCGAGGGATGGAAGCCGGGGCGCAGGTACCGGGGCAGTTCGGTGAAAAATACTGTCCAGCTGGGGATTACGCCGCGCTTGGTGGCGTCGAGGAACTGCCGGCCCCAGGAGCGGCCCTTGTCCGGGGTCGGGTCCTTGCGGTAGAGGTAGCCCGCCGAGACGATGAACAGCGGCAGCAGGGTGGCGCTGGCCAGGATCGCGGTCCGCGCCTTGCGCGCGTAACTCCCGTCCACGTGCATGAAGGCGTCGTAGACGACGCTGCGGTGCTCGACCTCCTCCGCGCCGTGCCAGCGCACCAGATCCAGCATGGCCGGGTGCATGCCCTTGGCCTCGAGGATGTCGGCTTCCAGGAGCCATTCGCCGAGCACCGCGGTGTAGTGCTCCATGCCGGCGAACAGGCCGAGCCGTTCCTTGAGCCATTCCTGCTTGGCGCGCCCGGCGAGCCCGTGGTCGCCGAGAATCCGGTCCACCAGCCAGGCGATGGCGTCGACGTAGGTATCGACGTCCAGCCCGATATCGCGCAGATGATTCCGCGCGGCCTCGTGGCTGCTGGCGTGCATGGATTCCTGGCCGACGAAGCCGGTCACCTCCTCCCGCAGGCGCTCGTCGTCGATGTACGGCAGCGCCTCGGCGAGCGCGGCGGCCATGGCGCGCTCCCCTTCCGGCAGCACCAGGTGCATCACATTGACGATGTGCGTGGCCAGGGCCTCGCCCGGAATGTAGTGCATGGGAACGGATTCGAAGTCGAAGTGCACATCGCGCGGAGCGATGGCGTGTGCTTCGTCGCGGTACTGGCGCCGCGTTGCGCCGTCCTGATCGACCATGTGTCGAACCGTACAGTGCAACAAATAGCATTGCAATGTTGCAGCAACAGATTGCTCCAGATTGTTGCAGTTCGCCTCGATTTTGCTAGCGTTGAACCGTGCCGACCGCCTCGAACACCCCCGCGAGCCGCGTTACCGAAGATGATCGGACCCTGATCCTGGACGCCGCGCTGCGCCAATTCGAACGCGTCGGGGTCAAGAAGACGACCCTGGAGGACGTCGCCCGCGAAGCCGGGGTCGACCGGGTGACGGTTTACCGCCGCATCGGCTCCCGCGACGACCTGGTCCAGGCGGTGTTCAATCGCGAAGTGGGCCTGGTGCTCACCGACCTCGCGCAGATCCCCGATCGCCACGACACCCTCGACGGCATGCTGGTCGAACTGTTCCTGGGGGTCCTCACGCACTGGCGCGAACACCCGGTCGCCACCCGCATGCTGACCCTGGAACCCGACCGCGTGCTGACCAAACTCAGCGTCGAGGGCAGCGAGGTCTTCACCCTCGCGGTGGGCGTCACCGCCGCGCTGCTGGAGAACGCGGTCGAGCGCGGGCTACTGGCCCCGGCGGACGATCTGACCACGCGCGCGGAAATCGTGTGCCGCCTGGTGCATTCGCTGATCCTGCTGCCGCGCGCCACCATCGCACTGGACACCCGCGAGCAGATCGAGGGTTTCGCCCGGACCTACCTGCTGCCGATCGTGGCGCCGACCCACTGAGCCAGCGCCCCGGACCAGCCCGGAATGGCCACCAGATCATTGTGGCCGCCACCGGGATAGATGATGAGCTCCTTGGGCTCGGGCGCGGCCGCGAACAGCGCGCGGCCCATGCGCACCGGCAGCAACTCGTCGGAATCCCCGTGCATGACCAGCACCGGGCAGGACAGCCGCCGGATGCGCTCGATGCTGGGATAGGCGTTGGGCACGAACACCTTCGGCAGGAACGGGTACACCGCCCCGGCGGCATCACGCAGTCCGGTGAAGGTGGACATCAGCACCATGGCGGCGGGTGGATGGGCGGTCGCCAACTCCAGGAGCACGCCCCCGCCGAGCGACTTCCCCAGGTAGACAACCTTTCCGGAATCTATCCCGGGCTGGGCCAGGAGCGCTTCGCGGGCCGCGCGGGCATCGAGGTAGGTGCCGCGCTCCCCGGGACGGCCGGTGCTGCGGCCGAATCCGCGATAGTCGAACACCAGCACGTCGAACCCGGCCGCCGAGAGCATGGCCAGGATCGGCGAGCGATCCCCGATATTGCCGGCGTTGCCGTGCGCGAAAAGCAGGTGCCCCAGCGGTTTTCCGGCCGCGCGCACGAACCAGGCGTTGACGGTCTCACCGTCCGCCGTCGGCAGGTACAGATCCTCGTACGCCAGCCCGAAGTCCGCGGGCGTCATGACGATGCGACGCCCCGGGTGATAGGTCAGGGCATTGAGGACGGGGGTGGCCGGATGTCGCATGTGTTCTTTCCTACCTCGCGAATCGGCGATGGCCCGCCGCGACACCCGTGAGCGCACGCGACGGGCCATCGCCCGAACTCGAATCGCTATCCGCGCAGCACCGCGCCGACTGTGTCGGCCGCGGCGGCGACCGCGGCGTCACGGGCCGCGCTGGCCTCGTCCTCGGTGAGGGTGCGATCGGCGGCCCGGAAGCGCAGCGCGTAGGTCAGGGACTTGCGGCCCTCGCCCGCCTGCGCGCCCTCGTACACGTCGAAGAGCGAGATCTTCTCGAGCAGTTCGCCCGCGCCACCGCGCAGCGCGCTCTCCACGGCCGCGGCCGGAACCGACTTCTCCACGCTCACCGACACGTCCTGCAGCACCGCCGGGAAGGCGGAAACCACGGGGGCGGGCCGCAATTCGCGCACCGGCAGGGCATCGAGGTCGATTTCCACCGCGCAGGTGCGCGGCGGCAGGCTCGACCGTTCGAGCACGGCCGGATGCAGTTCACCGGCGTGACCGACGACGACGCCGTCCACCACCAGCTCCGCGCAACGGCCCGGATGCCACGGCAGGTACGCCGCGGCCCGGCGCTCGATGACGACGTTGGCGGCATCGGCCACGGCGTCCACGAGCGCGAAAGCATCACTCGCCTCGACGATCCGGCCCTGGCCCCACGGGCCCTTCGGCTCGCGGCGACCGGTCAGCACGACCGCGATCTGCACCGGCTGGTGCGGCAGCGAGGCGTCGAGTCCGGCGATCTCGGCGTCGGTGGGCCGCCGGTCCACCGGCAGCAGCCCGACCGGCGCGGTCTGCGGCGTGGCCTGCACGACCTGCGCGATGCCGTAGATGGCGAGGTCGCGCTCACCGCGAGAGATGTTGCGGGCGGCCACTTCCAGCAGTCCGGGCAGCAGGGTGGAGGCCAGCTCGGGGCGATCGGCATCCAGGGGGTTGAGCACCCGCAGGGTGTTGCGGCGGGCGTCGTCCTGCGGCAGGCCCCAGGTGTCGAAGACCTCGCGGGACATGAAGACCGGCGGCGGCACCTCGACGCAGCCCGCGAACGCCAGCGCCCGGCTCACCGCGCGGCGGCGGCGCTGTTCGGGGGTCAGGCCGCGACCGGCCGGGGCGGCCGGCAGCACGGACGGAATCTTGTCCAGCCCCTCGAGCCGCAGCACCTCCTCCACCAGATCGACGGGCTGGGTGAGGTCGGGCCGCCAGCTCGGCGGGGTCACCGACAGTTGCGGGTGCCCGGCCTCGCTGACCCCGACCTCGACCGCGCAGCCCACCTGCTGCAGGCGACGCGTGGACGCGCCGGGCTCGTAGTGCACGCCGGCCACGCGGTCGGCCAGGTCGATGTCCATGGTGATGACGGGCGCGGCGGGAACCGGCACCCGTACGTCGGTGAGCACGGATTCGACCGTGCCACCGGCGATCTCGGCGAGCAGCGTGGCCGCGCGATCGAGTGCGGCGATATTGAGCTCGGGATCCACCACGCGCTCGAACCGGCGGCTCGCCTCCGAGCCCAGCTTGTGCCGGCGCGCGGTGCGGGCCACGGCGATCGGGTTCCAGGTGGCGGCCTCGAGCACGATGTCGGTCGATTCCCCGCCGACCTCGGTGCTCGCGCCGCCCATGATCCCGGCCAGGGAGATGACGCCGGAATCGTCGGCGATCACCACGTCCTCGGCGTCGAGGGTGCGCTCGACGCCGTCCAGGGTGCGCAGGGTCTCGCCCTTGCGCGCGCGGCGCACCACGAGGCCGCCCGCGACCTTGACCGCGTCGAAGGCGTGCAGCGGCTGGCCCAGTTCGAGCATGACGTAGTTGGTGACGTCGACCGCCGGGGAGATCGGGCGCACGCCCGAGAGCAGCAACCGGCGCTGCAACCACCAGGGGCTCAACGCCTTCGGGTCCACACCGGTCACCCGGCGCACCGCGAAACGGGTGCACAGCGACTCCGGCTCGAGCGTGACGGGCCAGGCCGGCGCGTCGGCGTCGGGCAGCAGGCGCACCGCCGGATCACTGAATTCCAGGTCGAAGCCGCAGGCCAGGTCGCGGGCCAGGCCGCGAGCGGAGAAGGCGTAGCCGCGGTCCGGGGTGATGGCCAGCTCGATGACAGTGTCGTCCAGGCCCAGCAGCGCGTTGGCGTCGGCGCCCGGCTCGGCGGTGCCCGGGCGCAGCACCAGGATGCCGTTGGCGTCCTTGCCGATGCCGAGCTCGGCGACCGAGCAGATCATGCCGTTGCTGGTGTGCCCGTAGGTCTTCCGCGATGTGATCTTGAAGCCGCCGGGCAGCACGCCGCCGGGCAGGATCACCACGACCAGGTCACCGACCGCGAAATTGCTCGCGCCGCAGACGATCTCCTGGAGCTCCGGATTGCCGACGTCGACCTTGCAGAAGCGAATCGGCTTCTTGAACTCGGTCAGCTCGGTGATCTCGGCGACCCGGCCCACCACCAGCGGGCGCTCGATGTCGCCGTCGATCCGCTCGAGCGAGTCGACCTCTTCGACCTCCAGGCCGACCCGGACGAAACCCGCGTCGAGCTCGTCCGGCGTCACCGACCACTCGGGGGTGGTGCGCTGCAGGATTTCCGTCAGCCAGGACTGCGCTACTCGCACTTGACGTTTCGCTTTCCGTGTTCAGGGGATGGGAAGTGTGGCGCGCTAGGACTGGATGCCGAAGGGCAGCGTGAAGCGCACGTCGCCCTCGACGATGTCGCGCATGTCCGACAGTCCGTTGCGGAACTGCAGGGTGCGCTCCAGACCCATGCCGAACGCGAATCCGGTGTACACCTCCGGATCGATCCCGCTGGCGATGAGCACCTTCGGGTTGACCATGCCGCAGCCGCCCCACTCGACCCAG
Source organism: Nocardia sp. NPDC005978 (assembly GCF_040614455.1). NCBI lineage: Bacteria > Bacillati > Actinomycetota > Actinomycetes > Mycobacteriales > Nocardiaceae > Nocardia > Nocardia sp. NPDC005978. The sequence continues at coordinate 63,625 of NZ_JBEXUS010000039.1, read as the reverse complement.
CCCGGTCCGCCCTTCTTGTCCTCGAACCACACGTCCACCTCGGCCGACGGCTCGGTGAACGGGAAGAAGCTGGGACGCATGCGCGTGGTGGTGTTCGGGCCGAACAGCGCGCGCGCGAACGAATCCAGGGTGCCCTTGAGGTGCGCCATGGTCAGGCCCTTGTCGATGGCCAGACCCTCGACCTGCGAGAACACCGGGGTGTGCGTGGCATCGAGCTCATCGGTGCGGAAGGTCCGGCCCGGGCACACCACGTAGATCGGCAGCTCGCGCGTGAGCATGGATCGCACCTGCACCGGGGAGGTGTGGGTGCGCAGCACCTGGCGCGAGCCCTCGGGCGCGATGTGAAAGGTGTCCTGCATCGTGCGCGCGGGATGATCGGGCAGGAAGTTCAGTGCGTCGAAGTTGAAGTGCTCGGTCTCGACCTCGGGACCCTCGGCGACCTCCCAGCCCATGCCGACGAAGACGTCGGCCACGCGCTCGGAGAGCACGGCGATGGGGTGGCGCGCGCCGGCGGGCGCGCGGCGGGCGGTCACGGTCACGTCGATGGCCTCGGCGACCAGCACGGCCGCGTCGCGCTCGGCGAGCAGTTCGGCGTTGCGGCCCTCGTACGCCTGCGACACCCGCTGGCGAGCCACGTTCACGAGCTTGCCCGCGTCGGCCTTCTGCTCCTTCGGCAGCGTGCCCAGCGAACGCTGGGCCAGCGAGATCGGCGACTTGCCACCCATGAACTCGGTCTTGGCGCTCGCGAGCGCCTCCAGGTCGGCGGCAGCGGCGAACGCCTTCTCAGCGGCCTCCGCGGCGGCGGCGAGGGATTCCTCGGTCAACGCCACACTCTGCTCGGCACGGTCGATGTCGTCGGCCACGATGGTTCGTCACTCCCCTGGCTGGTACGGGTCGGGCGGTTTGCCGCCCCCATTCTTGCTGGTCGAATCGTAGGCGTTGTACTCAGCCCACTTCACATGCTTTTCTCCCAGGCAGCGCGCACCCTCGCGGCGTGGTGCGCGCCACCCGCGCGGGTCAGGCGGCGGGGAATCGCTCCCGGAAGACCGTCCGGTCCACGGCCCGCCGACCTGGGTGCTTGCGTTCCCCCGCGGCATAGCCGACCGAGACGAGCAATGCGATGGCGACATCATCGCGCCCCTCGGCGCCGATGACCTTCTTCACGCGTTCTTCATCCCAGCCGTTCAGCGGGGAGGTGGCCAGGCCGAGTTCGGTGGCGGCCAGCATGAGGTCTTGGATCACATCGCCGGCAAGTGGACGATCCTGGTGATCGACGCGCTGCGGGCGGGCGGCACGATGCGCTACACCGATCTGTCGCGGCGCATCGGCGGCGTATCGCAGAAGATGCCGACCCAGACCCTGCGCACCCTGGAATCGGATGGATTCCTCACGCGCACACAGCATCCCACCATTCCGCCACGGGTGGAGTACACACTCACCCCGCTCGGGCACAGTCTGGCCGAACCCGTCACGGCCCTGCGGGAGTGGACCGAGACCCATATCAACGAGATCGAGGCCGCGCGCCGCTCGGTCGAATAGCCCACGCGCACAGGCGAATCGCCCCTTCCGGCGGCATTGCCGGAAGGGGCGATCGGTTCCCGGCATCGGGTCGCCGGGCCGTCGGTCGGGCTCAGTGGGCGAACGCCGCCGTCTCGCCGGTCTTCGCGCCGGCGGCCGGGCGGCCGGGCAGGAACGCGGCGACCACCGCGCCGACCGCGACGATGCTCGCGCCGACCCAGACCGCCGGCACCAGGCCGTCGACATAGCTCTGCGGGTCGGTGTAGGAACCGTGCGAGGCGAAGACCGAGGCCAGGATCGCCACGCCCAGGGCCACGCCGACCTCGCGAATCGTGCTGTTGGTGCCCGAGGCCATGCCCTGATCGGCGGCGCTCGCGCTGGACATGACGACCGTCGCGGCGGGCGCGAAGGTCAGGCCCATGCCGACGCCGCCCATGATGAACGGCAGCACCAGCGCGCTGTAGGCGACGTCGGCGCTGGTGATCAGCGCCATCCAGCCCAGGGCGCCGGCCAGCAGCACCTGGCCGGTGGCGACCAGCACGCGGGGACCGACCCGGTCCACGAACAGTCCCGCGAGCGGGGCGACCACCATCGGGGCCATGGTCCAGGGCATGGTGCGCACCCCGGCCTCGAAGGGGCTGTAGCCCTTGACCACCTGGAAGAACTGGGCCAGCAGGAAGATCGAGCCGAACACGCCCACCGAGAAGGTGAGCATCGTGGTGTTGATGAGGCTGAAGCCGCGGTTCGAGAACAGGCGCAGCGGCAGCATCGGCTCGGCGGTGCGGCGCTCCCACACGATGAAGGCCACGAAAAGCACCGCGCCACCGAGCAATCCGCCCAGCACCGGGGCCGAGGTCCAGCCGTCGTCGGCGCCGTGGATGACGCCCCAGACCACCGCCAGCACGCCGCCGGCCGACAGCAGCAGCCCGGCGATGTCCAGACGCCTTGTGCTGCCGAAGGATTCATCGAGCACACGGGCCACGAACGGCAGCGCCAGAATGCCGATCGGCACGTTCAGCCAGAAGATCCACTGCCAGCTCAGCCCGTCCACGACCGCGCCGCCCACCACCGGGCCCAGCGCCACACCGAGTCCGGCGATGCCGCCCCAGATGCCGATGGCCGCGCTGCGCATCTTCTCCGGGACCGCCGCCGCCAGCAGCGGTAGCGACAGCGGCAGCACCGCCGCCGCGCCGAGCCCCTGCACCGCCCGCGCCGCGATCAGCATCCACGGCTCACTGGCGACCGCACAGGCCGCCGAGGCCGCGGTGAACACCGCGATGCCGATCAGGAACAGCCGCCGCCGCCCGATCCGGTCGCCGAGCGCCGACGCGGTCAGGATCAGCGAGGCGAACGACAACGTGTAGGCGTTCACGAACCACTGCAGATCCGACAGCGAGGCGCCGAGTTCGGTCCGGATCACCGGCAGCGCGTTGGTGACGACCAAATTGTCCAGCGTCACCATGAACATCGGAATGCCCACGGCCACCAGGACCGCGGCCAGGGACCGCGGCGGCTTACCGGCCACCGTTGCCCCCGAGGAGTTTTCGAGTGTCGAAGTCATGACCAACCCTTGTTGTTATCGACTGATAACTAGAGAGTATGCATCGACTGATAACAAGTCAACAGGCGATCGCGGACACCCCGGCCGCCGGGCGGCGTACAGCGCCGACTCGCTCCACATCACCCGCGTACACCCGATAGGCTCGGCAAGCACAAGTCCACGAACATGTTTGGGGTGATTCCAATGACCACCGTCGTCGAAGAACTCGTAACCAAACTGCGGACGCTGGCACAGCGGCGATCCGAAGTGGTTCAGCTGTTCTCCGGGTTCAGCGACAGCGAGCTCGACGCGTTTCCGGTGCCGGTGGCCGAGCCGGAGCGGTCGCTCCTGCGGCAGGTCGGCGGATTATTGGTGGAGGGCGAGTACTTCGGGCCGGGACACGAGCGCCGCGAGCTCGACGAACCGCCGCGCTGGGACGGCGCGGTGGGCGGCGAGTCCGACACCGGGCCGAAAGGTTCTGCGCTGCAGCTGTATATGGCCCGCGGCTCGGGCGACCACTACTTCGTGGACATCGACCGCGAGACCGGCCACTGGGGCCCGATCCTGGGCAGCTCCCCCGATTTCGACGCCACCCTGGCCCTGCAGGCGCGCTCACTGGTCGACTGGTGGACGGCCCTGGCCGCCGGCATCGACGCCACCCCCGCCGACGAGGACTACGAGTTCGACGACGTCCTGGACAACGAGAACCCACACCTGGCCACCGCCCTCTACCCGTGGGATCACCGGCACTCCGAAGCCAAGCCCGTCCCCTGCTCCGATCTGGTCGCCGACCTGAATCCCGAAGAGCGCCAGTACTTCACCGATCTGCCCGCGGGCGCGCTGGCCATCGACCTGGCCGCGGTCACCCCGCCCGCCCTGCTGGATGTCCGGGTGTCGGAAAAGTACGAACGCCGGGGCAACGGCCGCTTCCTGCTCATCACCGAGCCCGAACGCTGAACACGGAGTCTCACCCGGCAAGTACGCATTGACTGATAACATATACCGGGCGAGAACGATTCCCCAGCGACGAGGAGCCCGGCTGCCATGACGAAGACACGGATGACCGCCAGCGAGCGGGGCGAACAGGTGCTCGAGGCCGCCATTTCCGCGTTCGCCGAATCCGGTTACGCCGCAACGAAAACCGATGAGATCGCGCGCCGGGCGGGAGTGTCGCAGCCGTACGTCATCCGACTGTTCGGGACCAAGCAGCAGCTGTTCCTGGCCGCACTGCGCCTGGGGTGCGACCGCATCGAAGAGGTCTTCCGCGAGGCCGTCGAACAGGCCCCCGCCACCGCCACCCCCGACGAGCGGCTGCGGGCCATGGGCCAGAGCTACAACATCTTCCTGACCGAACGCGCCCGCCCGCTCATGCTGCTGCACGGTTTCGCCGCCAGCAGCGACCCGGCCATCGGCAACGAGGTGCGGGAGCGATTCGGCCGCATCTACACCCTCGCCCGCGACCTGACCGGCGCCTCGATCCTCGAGGTCCGCCGATTCATGGCCACCGGCATGCTGCTCACCGATATGACCGCCATGCAGGTGGTCGGTCCCGACGCGGTCGACGCGCCCTGGGCCCGGGACCTGCTGGACAACCTCGAGGAACTGGGCGACTAGCCCGGCCGGCCCGGCACCGGGGCGTCGGCCTCGATGATCTCCTCGGTCGGGGCGGGCAGCTCGCGGGCGAGCACCTCACCGCGGAAGAACGGCGGCATGAGCCCGGCCAGCGCCAGGTAGATCGGGACACCCAGCGCCAGCGTGCCGACGCCGAGCAGGAAGGTCGCCCCGATCTCCCAGTGCGGCGCGAAGGGCAGATGCCACGAGGACCCCGCGTCCCCGACCCACCAGGAGGTGACCGCGGTCCAGGCCGCGGCGAAGAGCAGCGCACAGCCGCCCACCGCGGGCAGCACGCCCTTGACGATGAAAGTCCTTGCACCGGAAGCGAATCGATCGCGATAGAGCCACGCGCAGCTGAGGCCGGTGAGTCCGTAGTACACCCCGATCGAGATGCCGATCGCGGTGACCGCCTGCGCGATCAGCCTGCCGCCGGAGGCGAAGTTCAGGGCCACGTACAGCACCACCGAGGCCGCGCCGAACACGATCGTCGAGAACGACGGAGTACGGAAGCGGGGATGGATCCGCCCGAACGCGGCGGGCAGCGCGTGGTGCAGCGCCATCGAGTAGGTGGCGCGGGCGGTGGGCAGAATCGTGGTCTGGGTGGACGCGGCCGCCGAGGTGAGCACCATCAGGAACAGCAGATGCACCAGCACGGCGCCCACGACCCCGTCGCCGAACACCGCCTCGCCCAACGCTCCGAGCACATCGTCGGCGTGGTCCGGATTCGCCAGGCCCAGCCCGGTGGTCCCGGTCCCCGCGAACGCCTGGCTCGCGACCGTGACCAGCAGATACAGCGCGACCAGGGTAACGGTCGACAGCACCGCCGCGCGCCCGGGCGTGCGGCGCGGATCCACCGTCTCCTGATTCACCGCGACCGCGGAATCCCAGCCCCAATAGATGAACACCATCAGCAGCATGGCCGTCACGAAGTCCGAGAACGACCCGAGCTCGAACGGGTTGAACCAGGACCAGTGCGGCAGACCCGATCCGGCCGGCCCGTGACCGAGCGCCACCCGCGCCAGCGCCACCACCGAGAACACCACGAGCATGCCGAATTCCACGGTGAGCAACCACGATTGCAGCCGCGCCGACACATCGATTCCGTACAGCGCCACCAGGGTCATGACCACCAGATAGGCAATACCCAGCAACAGCACCCACGGGCTGGTCGCGTCCGCCCCGATCCCGTGCGCACCGACCAGGTGGAAGGTGTACTGCGAGCTGATCTGCGCCAGGCTCGCCATCACCAGCAGATCCGAGACGACGATCGCCCACCCCGACATCCACCCGGCGAACGGCCCGAACGCCCGCGTCGCCCACACGAACGTGGTGCCCGGATCCGGTTCCACCGCATTGAGTTCCCGATACCCGATGGCCACCAGCAGCATCGGCACGAACGCCAGCAGCACGATCACCGGCGCCTGCGCGCCCACCGCGACCACCACCAGCCCGAGGGTCGCGGTGATGCTGTACGCGGGCCCCGCCGAGGCCACCCCGATCACCACGCTGGAGGCGAGCGAGAGCGCGCCTGAGCGCAGGGTACCGGGGGACGTCACCGGGTCAGCCTAAGGGCAACCGTTCAGCACACTAAATCGCCGTGCCCGGCTCCCGTCCCGGGAAGAGCGCCTTCAGCCCCTCGTCCAACTGCCGGACGTTCTGCAGGTTCTTGCCGTAGTCGACCGCGGTGCCGGGGAACCTGGGCCGGCTCTCGAGGCGCACCTCGGTGCGGCCGTCGCCCAGGGACAGCACGGTGGCCGACAGCCGTTCGCCCCAGCTCTTCCAGGAGAACCCCGTGCGGGCGTCGATACGGCCCGCGGTCACGTCGCGCTGGGACACCCGCGCGCCGGAACCCTGGATCAGATGATCGACGGCCTCGAACACCGCGACCGGTTCCGCGATCAGAACCGTGGTGAGCTGCTGGCGGACCGGCGCGTTCGTGGCCGCCTCGCCACCGATCCGGCGCACCGATCGAATGCTGATGGTGCCGAGCAGCAGGGCCATGATCACGCCGAAGAGCAATCCGCCCACCACGCCCACCAGTACGGCGCCACCGGCGCCGCCGCCGAGGATCACGAAATAGCCGGCCAGGAGGACACCGAACAGCGGAGCAGTCCGGACGAAGATTCGGGCGTAGACACGCGTTGCATCGCTCACTTCAGTACCCTACCCGCGCGTAACTTGTGCCCGCACCGAGGCGGGCGCCCGAGCGCGACCACCACGAACCCGGACATACCCGGCGAGCTGCGGAAACACGCGGGAACCGGTGCGGCACAGGGGCATAGACGCCGCCTAGTCTGTGCGCCATGACGACCTCCGAGCAGACAGTTATCGCCCCCGGCTCCTGGACCCTCGACACCGCGCACTCCGCCGTGCACTTCACCGTCAAGCACCTCGGCATCTCGAAGGTCCGGGGCCGGTTCAACCATTTCGACGCCGGATTCATCGTCGACGAGAACGGCGCCGCGGCCATCGAGGCCACCATCTACTTCGACTCCTTCGACACCGGCAACGAGTTCCGCGACAACTACGTGCGCGGCGCGGACATCCTCGATGTCACGAAGATCCCGCACCTGACCTTCCGGGTACCCGAGCCGGTGGCCATCACCGACGAGTTCGACGTCACCGGCCTCAGCACGATCGGCGACGTCAGCAAGCCGGTCACCCTGCACGTGGAATGGGGTGGGGTACAGCTGTTCCCGCTCGACAACAAGCACCACGCCGGCTTCGCCGCCCGGGGCACGATCGACCGCAGCGCGTTCGGGATCGCCCCCGGCATTCCGACCATGCTGGTGAGCGACACGATCGAGATCGAGCTCGACATCCAGCTGATCGAGCCCGGCAACTGACACCCGCCGTGGCGGCGGCGCGGTTGCCGCCACCACGGTTCAGCGGCGCGCGGTGAGACGGTCACGACCTCGACCCCGTCCTTCGGAACGGCCCGCCCGAAACTCCGGAAACCCCTGACAGCCTTGCCCCACACCGGATTTGACGAGTAACACCGCGGCCGTCACGGGTACCACAGCTGTCCCGAGAGTCGGCGGCGTCGATGGAGACGAAAGCCCGGGCGGCGCAACGAGGGTGGTGGCCGTTGGCGGCGGTCACCCATCGGGTGTGGGCCGGGGCGGTCAGCGGGCGCCGGGCACCACCGTGGGCGGGTTCGGGGTGGTGATGGGGGCCTCGGGGGCAGAATCGATGGTGAACTCACCGGTGCGGAGATAGTGCAGGACCGCCGTGTTGAGGGTGGGGTTGGGGCGCGTGAAGTGGCCGTGATCGCCGCCCTCGACCCAGAGGATGTCGCCGCCGAGCGCGGCGGCCATGGCGGGGGCGCCGGAGGTGGCCGGGTCGCGTGGGCTCTGCACCAACATCGGGCGCACGGCGAGGCCGGCGCCGTCGACCGGTACGCGGCGGGTGGTCTGCGGCCAAGCGGCACAGGTGATTCCGGCGCGCATGAGGGCCTCCTGCTGCGCGAAGGGATCGCTGTCGGTGAGCAGGGTGACGGCCATCGTGGTCAGGGCCGCGGGGTTCAGGCCGCTGTCCTCGTTGCAGCGGGTGGCGTCCCGCATCCAGCCCGATGTCATGTCCGACACCGCCGCCGGGCGCGCGAGGTACTTCAGGAATCGCAGCTGCTCCGGATCGTCCCGGTATTCGCGCATGCCCTGGGCGAGGTACGGCCATGCCGATCGCCCGTAGGCCGCGTAGGTGGTGGCGCCGACGATGGGCGAGGACCAGCCGCCGGATTGGCTCGCGGACTGGCGTTTCCACTCCGCGAGCACCTCCTCGCGGGTCGCGCCGAGACCGTAGATCGAGTCGTTGGCCGCGATCCAGTCGAAGATGTCGTTCAGCCTGTCGGCGACGCCGGCGGGCACGCGGGCGACCTGGTCGACCCAGCTCACGTTCGGATCGACATTGGAGTCCAGCACAAGTTTGTCGACGCGCCCGGGGAACAGGGTCGCGTACACCGCGCCCAGATACGTCCCCCAGGACACCCCGAAGAAGCTGATCCGGTCCAGTCCCAGCGCTTCCCGGACCGCGTCCATATCGCGCGCGACCGATTCGCTGGTCACGGTCGCGGGGTAGCCGGGCCGAGCCACCTCGCAGGCGGCGCGATCGGTGATCGGCGCGATGTCCAGCAGCGACGAGCAGGACAGGGGCGTGGACCAGCGCAGCCCGCGCGGCTGCACGGCGAACAGGTCGAACTCCCGCAACTGCGGCACCCGCGTGCTGGGTCCCGACCAGAAACTCAGCGAATCACCGCCGGGCCCACCGGGATTGCCGAACAGCGCGCCGCGGCTGCGGGCCGGGTCCAGCGCCGGAATCCGGCTGACCATGACCTCGATCCGCGCACCGTCCGGGTCGGCGTAGTTCATCGGCACCGATACCGTTGCGCACGAGGCCTTCTCGGCTCCAGCTTCGGCCGGGCACGGACCCCAGGCCGGTGCGGGCTCCGCCGTCGCCGGTGCACCGGGCAGCAGCGCCGCCACTCCGAGCAGCGCGGTCAGCGCGAGCCCGCGACCGCCCGCCACCCACGTCCGTCCTCGTCCCGCGCGCATGTCCGCTCCCCTCCCGAGCTTGACGATCATGGTGAACCGTCGCACGCCGCCCGCCCGGCGGCGGTCGGCGTGCGGTGTATGCGATCTACTTCGCGTGCTGGACGCGCGAGCTGGCGTACAGGCAGATGGATGCCGCCGCGGCCAGGTTCAAGCTTTCCGCACGACCGCGAATAGGAATGCGAATGCGGTGGTCGGCGCGCCGGGAGATTTCCGGATCGAGACCGTGCGCCTCATTGCCGAAGAGCCAGGCCACCGGCCCGCGCAGAATCTCGTCGGCCGAATCCAGGTCGACCTCGCCCTTGGCCGCGGTGGCCAGCACCGTGATGCCCGCCGCGCGCAGGCCCGCCAGCACCGCGTCGATGTCGCGATCCCGGGCGATGGGCACGTGGAACAGACTGCCCGCGGCCGCGCGCACGCTCTTGCCGTTGTGCGGATCGACCGAATCACCGGCCAGCACGACCCCGTTCGCGCCCACCGCGTCGGCGACCCGGATCAGGGTGCCGGCGTTGCCCGGATCGGACATGGCGACCGGGACGGCCAGCAGCCGGGGCGCGGTCGCCAGGATCTCGGTCAGCGGCACATCGATCTGACGGCACACCGCGACCAGCCCGGGCGGAGTCACCGTCTCCCCCAGCGCCTCCGCCGCGCGATCACTCACCAGGGTGGTGCGCACACCGTTGGCCGCGGCGCCCGCGACCAGCTCGTGCTCACGGCCCGCGGCCTTCAGCGAATAGAACAGTTCCTCGACACGACCCGTATCCAGTGCGGATTCCACCGAATTGGGTCCCTCGGCCAGGAACAGGCCGGATTTGCGCCGCACCGGCGCCCGGTGCAGCTTGACAGCGGAAACGACCCGCGGATTGCGCTCGGAGAGCGCTTCCACGGGTCGTTCCGAATGCTGTTGCGTTGTCACGCAGCGGCAGCTTACGCAGCCGGGGCGTTGACGTCGGCCGGGAGAGCGGCCTTCGCGATGGCGACCAGACCGGCGAACGCGGCGGCGTCGGAGACGGCCAGCTCGGCGAGGATCTTGCGGTCGACCTCGACACCCGCGGCCTTGAGGCCCTGGATGAAGCGGTTGTAGGTCATGTCGTTCAGACGCGCGCCGGCGTTGATACGAGCGATCCACAGCTTGCGGAAGTCACCCTTGCGCGCGCGGCGGTCGCGGTAGGCGTAGGTGAGCGAGTGCAGCTGCTGTTCCTTGGCCTTGCGGTACAGCCGCGAGCGCTGGCCGCGGTAGCCCTTGGAGGCCTCGAGAACGGAACGGCGCTTCTTCTGAGCGTTGACGGCCCTTTTGACGCGTGCCACTTGTCAGTCCTTGATCGATTGGGCGGGCGCAGCTTTCGCGCCCGAAGTTAGTCGGGGATGGCGTTCGAGAACGCGAGGTGCTTGCGCAGCCTTAGAGGCCGAGCAGCTTCTTGACGCGCGGGACGTCCGCCTTCGCGACGACCTCCGTGCCGTCCAGACGACGAGTCCGGGTGGACGGCTTGTGCTCGAGCAGGTGGCGACGGTTCGCCTGCTGACGCAGCAGCTTGCCCGCACCGGACACCTTGAATCGCTTCGAGGCGCCGCTGTGCTTCTTCATCTTCGGCATGGAATCCTCAATCTGTCTCGTGCCGGAGGCGCGCCGAAGCGCGCTTCCGCCAATGCTGTTCGTTATTACTGCGGCGGGGTGGCAGCCGGAGCCGGAGCGGCTTCGGGAGCCGGAGCCTCGGCCGGGGCCGCGGGCGCCGGCGCACTGCTGCGCTGCGGTGCCGAGCTGGCCTCGTTCTGAGCCTTCACCCGCGTCTTCGCGCCCTTGTGCGGGGCGAGGACCATGGTCATGTTTCGGCCGTCCTGCTTGGCCGAGGTTTCGACGAAACCGAGATCGGCGACGTCGGAGGCCAGCCGCTGCAGCAGCCGGAAACCGAGTTCCGGCCGGGACTGCTCACGACCACGGAACATGATCGTGACCTTGACCTTGGATCCGGCCTCGAGGAAGCGAACGACGTTGCGCTTCTTGGTCTCGTAGTCGTGATCGTCGATCTTCGGTCGGAGCTTCTGCTCCTTGATCACGGTCTGGACCTGGTTCTTCCGGGACTCACGCGCCTTCTGCGCGGTCTCGTACTTGAACTTGCCGTAGTCCATGATCTTGCAAACGGGTGGACGCGCGTCCGGTGCCACCTCGACCAGGTCGAGGTCGGCCTCCATGGCGACGCGTAGTGCATCTTCAACACGCACGATCCCGACCTGCTCACCACCCGGTCCGATGAGGCGGACCTCGGGTACGCGGATGCGATCGTTGATGCGAGTCTCAGTGCTGATGGGGCCTCCTAGGTCAAGCGGTTCGTCAACGACCGCAAGCAATAACTGCAACCCCAATTTCAACACGAAAGCCCCGGGTTGGTATTTCTCCAACACGGGGCCCGAGTCGACCGGTCCGCGACGCAAACTACTCGCATCGCGCCTGTACAGGGCAAACCCATACAGTTGACTCACCAGAAAAAGGTGAGCGACCGGACCGTAAACCTGGTTCTAGACCGGCAGACGGTGGGAGTCGGGCTCCACTTGATGCCCTGAACCGGAGTCCGGGGCGGTCGTCGCAGGAGAGTCTAACAGCCTCGGGCCGAACCGCCGAATCGGCAGCCCCCTCGACCATTGACAACCTGCTCGATGCCATGCTCTACCCATGAGCGAGGCGTCTTTGAACGAGCGGGAATCGGACCTCATCGAGGGCGAGGCCGTGCGTGAGCTGGCCGAGATCCCGGCGGTCGAGGTTATCAGCCGCGCGGCCGTCATGCTGATGAGTTCCGCCGCGGAGAAGCTGGGCCTGGGCGAGGCCGATCCGTCCGCGAGCCCGCATCTGGATCTGGACGAGGCGCGCCGGGTCATCACCGCACTGGCCGGTCTGGTCACCGCGTCGGTGGAGTACCTGGGCCCGCACGCCGGTCCGATTCGCGAGGGCCTGCAGTCGTTGCAGCGCGCGTTCCGCGAAGCCTCGGCACACCCGGACGCGCCGGGCGCGGGACCGGGCGAGAAGTACACCGGCCCCGTCTACTGAGTTCGGCTCCGCCGGCCGCCGAGTCGCGACCGGTTCAGTTCCCGTCCGCGCGGATCGCGCGGACGATGATGTCGGCGACGCCGCTCATGCCCTCCAGGGTCGGGTGGTACGGAATGAGCGTCTGGGTCGCGAGCAGCGGATCGAACCAGCGCGCGCCGGGCGCGGCGCACATGTCGTGGCCGACGGATCCGGCTCGGGTGTCGATGTAGGTCGCGCCGTTGGCGGCGGCCTCGCGCGCGACAACGGTGTTGAGCCGGTCGAAGGCCCGCTGCACGACGGCCGCGTCCTGGGGGCGCAGGCCGGGCAGGTCGGCGCAGCCACCGTCGCGAACGTAGGTCGGCCAGCCGTCCACGTAGATCTTCGCGTTCGGCGCGAGCGCCGAGATCTGCTGCAGCGCAGCGGCGTACGAGCCGGCGATCGCATCGATGCTGTCGTCCCACGCCGGATCGGCGCACTGCTTCACCCCGCCCAGGTGGCAGCTCAGGATGTAGGTCGTCATGGACGCGTCGTTCGCGCCGATGTGCACGGTCACCAGTTTCGTGGCCGGGCCCAGCGCCTCGAACTGCGGCGCGATGCCCGCGCCCTGCGAGGTGGTCAGGTGCGGAATCTTGGCCGAGCTGCAGCTGCGATCGTCCAGGCGCACCCCGAGCGCCGCGGCGACCAGCTTGGGGGTGTTGGCGGTGGACCTGATGCACTGCAGCGGCGCACCGGAGTCGAACTTCTGGATCCCGGTGGTGGCCGCGCCGGAGTCGCCGAGGGCGACGTATTCCGCGCCGCCGTCGGCCGGGGCGGCCTGCGCGGGCGCGGAGAGCGCGGCGGCGGCGAGGGCGCACAGGCCGGCCGCGAAAGCGCCACGGCCCCAAGGGTTTCGGCGGGTCGTCGTCATTGTCGTTCCCTCGCTCCGGACTTAAAGTGGTACGATTCGGTTTCAGTTTGATTGTGACGCAGGTTACCCTCGGGACACGGCGGCCGCAAGCATGGACACATGTTCGGTCGCAAGACCATTCGTGGCCGCGAATCCGGCGCGGAGAGCCTGTCGGTGGGCCGTGCCATGCTCGAGCCATGACCCACGCTTCGCCGCCGCCGAACCCACCGGGGGGTGCGGATTCGTGGTGATTGCCGAACAGTTGCTTGATATCCGGGGAGTGCCCCTGTTCGACATTGCAGCGCGGTCGACAGCGCTGGAAAAACGCTATTGCCGACCGATAGCCCAATTCTCGCTACCACCTGAAAGTAAGCATCCGGGAATGGGTTTCGCGACACCCGCGACAAAAGCCTTGGCGCGTTCGCGACCACCCTGGTTGGATGCCGGTGTGCCGCCCGATCATGCGGAATGCATCTCGGGTGCTGCATACTACGACGCGGGTGGCGGCAGCCGCCCGCATACCGAGATCACGAACTCTTCGGGGGTTGTACATGATTGACTCCATTTCCCGCGGGACCGGCTCCCATCGGCGTCGCCGGGCACTCGTCCCGGCCATGGTCGCGGCGGCGGCCCTGTTCGGCGCACTGGTGACGGGCTGCACCTCGGACTCCGAATCCAGCACCAGCTCTTCGGCTCCCGCCACGGGCCCGCTCCCCGAGGGCGGCCAGCTGGTGGCCGAGTGCTCGCGCACCACCCAGACCCTGCAGTCGGTCCACCTGGACCTCAAGGTCACCGACATCCCCAACCTGCCGGTGGACTACGTCAAGGCCGACATCACCAACCAGCCGCAGGGTGAGGGCCAGGCGGTCGGCGAGGCCAAGGTCCGGGTCAAGGAAGGCGACACCACCTGGACCGAGACCAAGTTCCTCGTGGTGGACAAGACCCTGTACGCCGGTGACGGCTCCAAGTACGCCCCCGTCGGCCCCGCGGAGAAGATCTACGATCCGGGCGTGATCCTGGACAAGGACAAGGGCATCGCCCACGTCATCGCCCAGGTGCAGAACCCGAAGGTGGAAGCCCGCGAGACCATCGACGGCGTGAACACCGTCCGGGTCACCGGCACCATCGACTCCTCGGTCATCGACCCGGTCGTCCCGCGCATCGGCCAGCAGGCCGGCGTCCTGCCGATCACCCTGTGGATCGCCGATGTCGCGCCGCCGACCACCTCGGTCGCGGCTCGTCCCTCCGCGGACGCCTCCCCCGGCACCGGCCCGAACCTGGTTCGCGCCGTCGTCACCAAGGATTCGGGCAACATCAAGCTGACCCTCTCCGGCTGGGGCAAGGACGTCAACGTCGTCAAGCCCGCCGGCTAGGTCCTAGCTGCTCGCTCCCACGCGGAGCACCGGTCCGGGAAAGCGCCACGGCGGCAACGACTGTCGTGCGCGGTCCCGGACCGGCTGTCGTCTCGGGCCGCGGTGGCGTCCGGCCGCCGCGAGATCGCACGACCGCGCCGCAAGATCACACAGCCGCTCGAGGCGGCGCAAGCGTTTATTCAGTGAAATGCAAGGCGCTACACGCACGATAACCACACAACGCTCGAATGCGGTGTGTGCGTTAGGCATCAGGGGTAGCTAGGAACCCTGATCGGCCCGACAGGCAGCCGGTCAGACATGGAGGATTGAGATGACGAACGACCGCCCGGAAACTGAGGAGCGGGAACTCCGTCCACCTCCGCCCTCGGGTCCGCCTCCGGTGTCGAACGTCTGGGTCTACAACGGCAAAGCCTACGACCTGAGCGACTGGATCTCCAAGCATCCCGGCGGCGAGTTCTTCATCGGCCGTACCAAGAATCGGGACATCACCTCGATTATCGGTTCGTACCACAAGAATCCGGAGGGCATCGCCAAACTGATCGAGCGCTACTCGCTCGATCGACAGGCACTGCCGGAGGACATTCACCCCAAGGCGAACGCGCCCGACTTCCTGTTCAAGGAAGGCTTCGACAGCTGGCGCGATACCCCCAAGTACCAGTTCGACAATAAGAACGACCTGCTGCATCAGGTGAAGAAGCGGCTCAAGGATCCGACACTGGCCGCGCGCGTCAAGCGCATGGACAAGATTTTCAACGTCGTCGTGGCGACCCTGGCGGTGCTGTACTTCGCGGTGCAGGGCCTGCGACTGTGGGACACCAGCTGGATGCCGCTGCCGGTCTTCGTGATCGCGATGGTGCTGCTGCGCAGCTCACTGGCCGGATTCGGGCACTACGCGATCCACCGTGCCCAGAAGGGCATGAACAAGATCTGGGTCAACGCCTTCGACCTCAACTACGTCGCACTGGCCTTCGTCACCGCCGACGGCCACGCGCTGCTGCACCACCCGCACACCCAGAGTGAAGTCGACATCAAGAAGAACGTCTTCACCATGATGATGCGAATCCCCAGGTTGTACCGGGTTCCGGTGCACACCATGCACAAGTTCGGGCACACCGTGACCGGCATGATCATGCGCCTGCTGGACGTCTGCCGCCTCACCCGCAAGGTGGGCATCAAGGACATGTACGGCACCTGGGGCGGTGCGCTGCCGCACTTCATCGGATCCTTCGGCGTGCGCTTCCTGCTGGTGGGCGAGCTCGTAGTGTTCACCCTGGCCGGCGACTTCTGGGCCTGGGCACTGCAATTCGTGCTCACGATGTGGATCAGCACCTTCCTGGTCGTGGCCAGCCACGACTTCGAAGTGGAAACCGAGCACATCGAGACCAATACCGAGGACTGGGGCATCAATCAGCTCGAGCAGGCCTACGACCTCAAGGTCATCGGCAATCGCTACGTCGACTGCTTCCTGTCCGCGGGCCTGAGCTCGCACCGAGTCCACCATGTGCTGCCCTATCAGCGCAGTGGCTTCGCCAATATCGCCACCGAGGACGTATTGCGCGAAGAGGCAGCCAAATTCGATGTTGAATGGCTGCCGGCGAAGAGTTTCTTCACGGATCGCTTTCCGAAGCAGATCCGAACGTACATTCTCGCGGCCTCGGATGAAGCGAAAGAACGGGAGTGGGGCTTCTTCCGCGAGCATTTCGCGCCATCGGCCTTGAAGACCTGTGTCGTCTATACCGCCCAGGGCTTCTCCGGAATCGGCACTGTCTGAATCGATTTCGCCGGTCGTTAACGCAATAGCGCAGCAGCGCAATATCTTTATCGAAAGAAGGGGAGTAATTTCGTGTCTATCACCATTGACGAGGGCGCCGCGCGCCCCGAGGCTCTGAACCGTCACCACGGCTCGAGCGAGCGCTACGACCGGGTCGAGGGGCTGGTCGAGCGGGTGCTGCCGCCGGCGCCGCCGTCCACCGTCGGCGTAATCGAAAGCATCGCAACGGGTTCGCCCGCACCGAGTGTAGATCAGGCCGAGGCCGCCCGCCGGGTGGCCGAGCGATTCACCGATCCCGCCCAGCAGGCGCGCATCCCGCGGGTCTACCAGAAGACCCGGATCACCACCCGGCGCCTGGCGATCGATCCGCTGGATCCGGAATTCCTGCCGTTCAGCCAGCGACCGGCCACCATTCGCGAGCGCATGAACCTGTTCTACCAGCACGCGGTGCCGCTCGCGGTCGACGTAGCGGGCCGGGCCATCGCCGGAATCGATGACCCCGCAGCCGATCTCGGCATGCTGATCTTCGTGACCAGCACCGGCTTCATCGCACCGGGGGTCGACGTCGCGGTGGTCAAGCAGCTCGGACTGTCCCCCACCGTGAACCGGATGGTCATCAACTTCATGGGCTGCGCGGCCGCGATGAACGGCATGCGCGCCGCGGTGGATTACGTTCGGGCACACCCGGACAAGAAGGCCATGGTCATCTGCCTCGAGCTCAGCTCGGTGAACGCGGTGTTCGACGACGACATCAACGACGTCATCACGCACAGCCTCTTCGGCGACGGCTGCGGCGCGGTCGTCATCGGCGCCGGCCAGGTGCATCAGCAGCTGGCCCCCGGCAAAATCGTCATCCGCGGCGGCTTCAGCCACCTGTTCGACGACGCAGAGGACGGAATCGTCCTGGGCGTCAACGACAACGGCATCACCTGCGAACTGTCGGAGAACCTGCCGCAGTACATCTACCGCGGGGTGGATCCGGTCATCACCGACATGCTGCGCGGGCACGGACTACGCAAGTCCGACGTCGATCTGTGGGCCATCCACCCGGGCGGCCCGAAGATCATCGAAGAGTCCGCGAAATCGCTGGGCATCGATGCCGAGCAGGCCGCGGCGGTGAGCTGGGATGTGCTGGCGCGCTACGGCAACATGCTGAGCGTGTCGCTCATCTTCGTGCTCGAGCAGATGGCGGCCCAGGTCGAGTCCGACAAGCCGATCTCCACCGGCGTCGCGTTCTCCTTCGCCCCGGGCGTCACGCTCGAGGGCATCCTGTTCGACATCGTCCGGCACTGAACCGCCGGCATCGACGCGAACATTCGTTCCGAAAGAGCGCAGTAACAATGCAACTCATCAGATTCCTCATCTCGATTTCGTGGGTACGGATCGCGGCGGTCACCGCCACGGGCCTGGTATGCGGCATCGCCAACACCTTCCTGGTGATGCTGATCCGCGGCATCGTCTCGCCGGAACCGCCGCCGTACGTCCATGTCGGGAACTTCGCCCTCACGGCGGTGGTGATCCTGGTGAGCGGCGTGCTGTCGCAGGTGCTGCTGATCCGGCTGGCGCAGGACGCCATCTACCGACTCCGCGCGGAGCTGAGCTCGAGCATCGTCTCGGCTCCGCTGGAGCACCTGGAACGGCTCGGCATGCACCGGCTCATGGCCACGCTGACCGAGGACGTGCGAGCGCTTTCCCAAGCGGTGACGGCGATTCCGAGCATCGTGGTCGACGTCGCCACCATCGTGGGCTGCTTCGTCTTCCTGCTCGTACTGTCCGGGCCGATCTTCGCCATCACGGTGGCGGGCACGCTCGTCGGCATCGCCTGCGTCGAGATCTTCCTCAAGCGAGTGCGCAGGCTGTACCAGGAGGCCCGCGAGAACGAGGACGTGCTGCTGCGTTCCTTCCAGGCCGTGACCCTGGGCATCAAGGAACTCAAGCTGCACCGCGGCCGGCGCCGCGACTTCATGGATCGGCATCTGCTCGGATCAGCGCAGGCCCTGCGCGGACAGAACATCGAAGCAGCGTCCAAATTCTCGATCGGGCAGGGGCTCGGCCAGCTGCTGCAGCTGGCCACCATGGGCCTGATCCTGTTCGTGATCGCCAAGGCGCTCAACGTGCCCGGGCCGGTCATGTTCGGATACGTGCTGGTGACCACCTTCCTGTCGATGCCCATGCAGAACTTCATGCACCGCATTCCGGACCTGCTGCGCGGCGACGTGGCACTGGCCAAGATCCGCGGCATGAACCTGTCCATGGAGACCATGCACAACGAGGACGAACTGCCGTACACCGAACGGCCAGCGGTCACCTCGGCGCGACTCGAGCTGGCGGGAGTCGGGTACAACTACCGGTCCGAAGCGCCGTCACCGTTCCCGACGCCGGGAGCGCCCGAGGGCACCGGACCGCATCCGGGTGGCCGGCCACCGCGGCCCGGCGCGCGAGCGAAGTCCGAAAAGGGCAGTGCCCCGGGGCATCCGGCAGGAGCACCGGCTCATCCCGAGGGTGCGGGCGCACCGCCGAACGGTCCCGGCGGACATCCCGGCGGACCCGAGGGCGGACATCCCGCCGGTCCCGGCGGACAGCCGGGGCACCCCGGCGGCCACCCGCCGCATCGCGGTGGAACACGACCGCCCGGCCCGGATGTCAACGGGCACAGGTTCGTCGAGCACAGCGGGCACGACGGTCGGCCCGCGCCGCTCGGGCACCCACCGCTGGAAGAGAACGGCGACGGCTTCAAACTCGGGCCCATCGACCTCGTCTTCGAGCCCGGTCAGATCTCATTCGTCGTGGGCGGCAACGGCAGTGGCAAATCCACACTCGCCAAACTGATCACCGGCCTGTACGTGCCGCGAATCGGAACCATGACCCTCAACGGCGAACGCATCGACCACGAGAACGTGGAGTGGTACCGGCAGAACGCCTCGGCGATCTTCACCGACTTCCACCTCTTCGAGGACTACCTGGGCTTCGACCGCCCCGGCATCGACGCCGAAGTGCAGCACTACCTCGAGGAACTGCAGATCGCCCACAAGGTGACGGTCAAGGACGGGAAACTCTCGACCATCGACCTGTCCCAGGGCCAGCGCAAACGCCTCGCCCTGCTGACCGCCCTGCTGGAAGATCGCGCCATCTATCTGTTCGACGAATGGGCCGCCGACCAGGACCCCAAGTTCCGCGAGGTCTTCTACACCGAGATCCTCGCCGACCTGAAGGCCCGCGGCAAAACGGTCATCGTGATCACCCACGACGACCGGTACTTCCACCTCGCCGACCAGATCGTGAAGCTCGACTTCGGCAAGGTGGTAGCCGACACCGTCCCGGTCTCCTGACCTCGACGAATCTCCCCCTTTCGACAGCGCCCGGCCGGCATCCCCGGCCGGGCGCTGTCGCGTAGTCACCGGATTCGATCGCAGGTCGGATGGTCACGTAGCCGAACGATTCGAAACGCGACCTCGCGGGCACGTGCGGTGGACCGGAGTAAGCGCCGGGCCACTAGTGTTGCAGCCGATATGGCCGGCACATCCAAGGCGGCGCGCGAGTTGCGCCGAGAGCAGCTCCGAGACTTCCTGCGCACGCGGCGAGCTCGACTCACACCCGCCGATGTCGGCATCGTCTCCACCGGAACCAGGCGTACGCCGGGATTGCGGCGGGAAGAAGTCGCATTGCTGGCCGGAGTCGGAGTGTCCTGGTACACCTGGCTCGAGCAGGGGCGAGACATCAACGTATCGGGATCGGTCGTGCGCGCCATCGGGCGGGCATTGCAATTGGACGATGCCGAGATGGCACATCTGTTCACGCTCGCGGGACTCACCGCACCGCCACCGGGGCGGCACGGAAGTACGCGAGTCGGGCCGGAATTGCGGCGAGTGATCAACGCGTGGACAGCGGGGCCCGCGCTACTGCGCGACCGATACTGGAACATCCTCGCTATCAACGCGATGACCCGCGCGGTATTCGGATACGGGGACGCCGACCACAACTGCTTGATCTCGTTCTTCACCAACGAGCGCTACCGGGCAGCTCATCCGCAGTGGGAAGCAACCGCACCCGCCGTCGTGGCGGCTTTCCGAGCCGACGCCGCTCAGTCGCCGGGGGATCCGGAATTCGAGCGTGTGATCGCCGAACTGCATTCCGCCAGTGTGGATTTCGGGGCACTGTGGGCTCGGCACGACGTTGCCGTACCGCGGCAGGGGGTCAAGGCGATCACGCATCCGGAGGCCGGCGAGCTGCACTTCGACACCACGACGTTGGCGGTCACGGATCAGCCGTCGTGGTTTCTCGAGCTTTATCATCCTCGGCCGGAGAGTGGGACTGCTGAGCGGCTTGTCGAGTTGGATGTGGGGGTTGTTTAGGGGTGTGCGTGGCCGGATGTCGGGTCGTTGGGTGAGTGGTTGCGTTGGTGGACGACTGGATAACGAGATACCAGCGGGGTGCGGTTGGGGTGGGCGGGCTGCGGTTCCTGCCCTGCCGGGCAGAGCAGCCTGGATAACGAGACACCCCGCGGGGGTCGGTTGGGGGTCGGGCTGCGGTTCCAGTCCCCTCTGGGAGAGCTGCCTGGATAACGAGAACCAGCGGGGACCGGTCGGGGGTCGAGCTGCGGTTCCAGCCCCCTCCAGGGAGAGCAGCCTGGATAACGAGAACCAGCGGAGTGCGGTTGAGAGCCTCGACTACGGTTCCAGCCCTCCCGGGGCAAAGCAGCCTGGATAACGGAGTAGCAGCGTGGCCGGGTTGGGAGCCTCGACGGCGGTACCAGCCCTCCCGGGCCGATAAACGTGATCCACCACTAGCGGGGGTAAGAGCGAGCCTCGAATCGACTACCGCTCACCACAATCACCCGCTAAGGCTGTACCAGCATTCAGCGATGACGGATCTTGTGTCTGTAGAGCTCGAGAAGGTTCCCACAGCCATCCAGCCACGCTGGAAGGGCGAACGCGCTCCCAACTGGGGAGCCGAAGTCGGGTACGGCAGGCGAAGTAACCAGCACTGCCTCATTGCTCTTGCTTGTCCTCCCGAACCCCGCTGGAAGGCGCACGGTGCGTGCGGGTTCGGGCTACGTCGGCCACTGGAGTGAACACCAACGCCGCTCTTGAGTTTTGGGCTTTGGCTCCGGCTGGAGGCAGTGCTCTAGCAGAGTCGCCGCGCTGGGATACCCGGAATCCCCGAAGGACTCGGCACACGCGGGTGATGACGGAAATTCACCCGAGGTCTGCGAGCGGGATCGATGTGCGGTGGTGGTATCCACCCGGTTTTGCCCGGATTCTCCGAATCATTGGGCATGACTATCGTTTTCCAGCCGTTCGGGCCGGTATTGATCTGTGCATGGCAGGCATCGCACGCGAATGTCAGGTTCTCGATGTCCGTTTCGCCGCCGTCAGCCCATTCTGTGATGTGGTGGACGGCGGAGCGGGTGGCGGGTGCGTCGCATCCAGGGCGGGTGCACCCGCGTTCGACTGCGGTGAGTGCGAGGCGCTGCTCTGCCGATGCCAGGCGTTGACCGCGTGAGAGGTGCAGTGGGCGGCCGTTGGCATCCACGATCACCAGGTACGGGGTGGAACGCGCGGCCAGTTTGATCGCTTCGGTGATCGAGAGTGTGCCACCGGTATTCGTGGTCGCGAGCCCGGTACGCTGCTCGAGGTCCGTCAGGCGCATGGTCACCACAGTCGAGACCGGCAGCCCCCGGTGATAGCCGAGTTTGGTGGGCCCCATATCGGGGTGCAGGAACCGCAGCAACGCATCGTGATTGCGTTGCGCTTCACTGCGGTGATCACGCTTGGCAGCAGCCCGCAGCACCGCACGAGCAGCGACGGTGGCTGTGTCGGCGTCACTGTCGTCGGTCTCGGTTTCGGTGTCGATCCCGAGTTCTGCGGTGGTGTGCGGGCTCTCGGGATCATCGGGATTGCACATGCCGGGTCGCGCGAACTTGGCGAACATCGGCATGAACACCGCACCCAACTCCGGCGTCAGCAAACCCGAAATAGGGAACATCCCATCCGCGCGCTGGCGTCCGATGCAGATGCCGCGCATCCGCTGGCGGTCGTTGTCCGCGGTCAACACCCCATCGGGGTCGGTGTATGCCAGTACCCGCACCCCGAGTGTGGTCACACCCTTGGGGTCGCCGGTGCGCGCGAAGTCGGTCAGGGAGCGTTCAGCGAGTTCCTTGAGCTTCGGTTCCACACTGGCGGGGATCCGGTCCAGGACCTTCACGATCGCCTGCACGTGCTCGGCGGAGATCTCCCCGGCACGTTGGGCTGCGGCGATGTGTGGGAACACCGGTGGCCGATGGAAACTGCCTTCGGACACGGTGGAGAGCCGGTCGGCGTTCCGCACCCGAGCGGCAGCGTCGAAATGCGAGATCCGCAGGGTCTGTTGCAGGTACACGATGGGGCTCTTGATCCCGGCCTGCGCGGGCAGTCCTCGTGCCGCGCATTCGAGGGCGAAGCGCTGCTTCACCGCTTCGAGTTTGCGGTAGTCCTCTTCCAGCTTCTGCATCATCGCGATGACCTGGTCATCGGATGAGGAAAACAGGGGTGATTCGAGCAGGCCCTCCACCGCGACGCCATGTCCTTCAACATGGTGCGCGATGCTGGATTCCCCTCCCGAATTCATACCCCTATTCTACTCCTCGATAGCCACCTGCAATAGCCCAATTCCATTGTGATACAACAGTATTCAGACTCAACCACGATTCAGAACCACAGTCTCGGCGATGCTGGAACAGCGATCGAACACCCTGGTGGTGCCACACCCGGGATGACCGCACACTGTCACGCCGCCCGCGCGCCGCGCAGTCTGAAACGCATGACAAACAGCACTCCCCGATTCCAGGGCCACGTCGCTCTCGTCACCGGCGGCAGCAGCGGCATGGGACTCGCCACGGCGCGACGGTTGCTGACCGAAGGCGCCCAGGTGGTGATCACCGGTCGCGACAAGGTCCGATTGGACGCGGCGGCAGCCGAACTCACGGCACATGTCGACATCGATGACCCCGCGGATCCGAAAGCCACTGTGACCGAACGCATTCTGGCAGTCCCCGGCGATATCGGAAACGCCACCGACCGCGCGGCCCTCTTCGACGCCATCGACGCCCGCTTCGGCCGGCTCGACGTGGTCTTCGCCAACGCCGGTGTCGGCGTCTTCGACCCCGTCCAGGCGGTGACCGAAGAAAGCTTCGACCACATCGTCGGAATCAACTTCAAGGGCGTGTATTTCACCATCCAGCAGGCTCTTCCGCTGCTGACCGACGGCGGCGCGATAGTCGTCAACGCGTCCTGGACCCTGCACCGCGGCATCCCCGGCGCCACGGTCTACTCCGCCACCAAGGCCGCGATCCACAACCTGTCCCACACCCTCGCCGCCGACCTGGCTCCCCGCCGCATCCGCGTGAACTCGGTCAGCCCCGGCTACATCGAAACCCCGATGTTCCACGAAAACGTCTCTCCCACAGCCCACGCCGAAGTGGTCGCCACCGTCGCCGCGGCCCGCCTCGGCACCGCCGAGGACGTCGCCGCGGCCGTAACCTTCCTCGCCTCCCCCGAGGCGTCCTACATCAACGGCCAGGACCTCGTCATCGACGGCGGCCTGGTCGCCGCCACCCCGGCCGCGATGCTGTAACCGGCACCCGCCCGACCGTCGCGATCCCTCTGCCGCATCTCCCCGAACGAGCTGGTGGCCGTGCGCGGCAACGGAAACTGCATCCACTCGGGATACGCTCTGTCCGGCGGGCGTACGGCGCGGCCAACCACCGCGACAGCGTCGGCGGCGCATGGCACCGAACAGCCTTCGCGCACAACAACTCACGATGATGGGGTTCCCAGCTCGCCGCCGGGGGTGGCAAGGCGACGACCGAGGCCGCGTCCGGGTACACCTCCGAACCAGGCACAGTTCAGTCGTAGATGATGCCCAATTCCCTTGTGCATGAGCTTTTTTGATCGACTTCAGGTCGAATCAGCTCATCCCGGAGCGGGGTGCTCGCAATCGGCTTTGCCGGAGCAGGTTGGCTGCAACGGCAGCGAGCGGTCGACTCCGATGCAGGCTGGTGGCGACGAGGTCGATCAGGATCTTCGACGCACGAATAGTGTTAAACGCCAGCATTTTACAGTGATCTTGTTGTAGCTTGCTCTCGCCAGACCGAATCGCGAGGGTACGGCTCGGCGTTGGAGAGCAGATGAAGAAGTTCGTGCAGTTCCTCACCGCGGCGATCCTGGTCGTCGCCGCCGCGACCATGGGTGCGGGGGCGGCGCAGGCCGCGCCCGAAATGCAGCCCGCGCAAGCGTCTTTGGTGTACACGTGGATCCACAACAACACCGGAGCCGCGATCGGCATCATCAATCCGTACGACGCCGCGCACAATACGCGCGCCACGGCGCTGCCCATGGGGGCCTGGACCAATCAGGCCATGTACGTGCTCTCCACCGGTTACATCGTGATCTACGGCAACACGTGCCTGCGGGTACCGGGCAGCATGGCCAAGAAGACCGACTACCACGGCGTGCAGTCCGACAACGGCTTCACTTTGAACAGCAGCAAGCACTTCAACGTCGGGCTCGGCATCAAGAACAGCCTCGGCGGCGCGCTGATCCTGGCCCAGCAGTACAGCAACCCCGAGAACAACGTCTACGTCAATCACGGAGTCTCCGGCGCGAGTTGCGCCGGGCTCTGACCCCGTGGGCGAATCGGTCCCGGAGTCAGCGACTTCGGGACCGGCGCGGCGGCGCCGGGTCGAGAGGTCTCGGCCACCACGTCGCGGAACAGCGCGATCACGTCGCGGGCGAAATCCGTTCGGGTGACGCCCAATCGACGGAGAGCGGAACCGTGGTCGAGGGCGACGACGAGGGTCGCGCCGAGTAGGACCAGCCACCACGCGAGCAGCAGGACCGATCGAACGGGGCGTGGTGTCGGGGCGAAGGCGAGGCGCAGGCGATCGCAATGGAAGGGAACGTGGCGGAGCTCGTCATCGAGGATCAGCCGGGCCACTGCGGTGGTGACCGGATCCGTGGTGCCATCGCGCAACGCGCGGTAGTAGCGGAGGGCGACGACCTCGGCGATGGACAGCACCATCAGTTCGAGGCGCAGGCCCAGGGCGCGGCGCAATCGCACGAAGATCGCGTCGGTCCAATGGGATGAGATCGTCTCGTAGCCGGCGGAGAGCAGAAGATTTCGCAGCAGCCGGGCGTGGTTGATCTCCTCGGCGACGAACAGGCGGGTCGCCGCCGCGTAGTCCGGATCACCGGCGGCCTCGGCCTTGCGAACGAGGTTCGCGCCGTCGCCGCTCTCGCCGACTTGAAACCGTTGCACGCTGCGGGCCAGGACCGGATCGAGTCGTGCGCCCGCGCCCCACTCCGGATCGCCCGCGGCAGAGCGCGTCACCGCGTTCGCCGCGAACTCCCTTGTCCACGTAGCGAAATCGCTCGGCCGCCCCATAGGTTCCTCCCAGTCTGTCCCGTGATCGGGTCGACTTTCGAGCCTAGGAACAAAGTGTGCGGATCGGTCGATCGATTGGTGGAGATCCTGTGTGCGGATCGCGGACCGAACCCGGCGTTGCGCTCCCCCGCCCGGCCGAGCGGTGAACGCCGCGGCCGGGGTGGGGACGGCGCTCAGCGCAGCGCCGCTGCCTTGCGGCGGGCGGCGGCGGCCTTCTTGGCGGCGGCGTCGGCGGGAGCCGCCGTCTTCTTCGCCGCCGCGGTCGACTTCTTCGCGGTCGCCGCCTCGGGCGCGGACTTCTTCGCCGCCGCCTTCTTCGCCGGAGCCTTCTTCGCCGCGACGGCGCGCGGGGCCGAGGCCGGGGGCGCCTCCAGCACCTCCTTCAGGAACTGGCCGGTGTAGCTGTCGGGCTCGGCGGCAACGTCTTCCGGGGTGCCCTGGGCGATCACCATGCCACCGCCGGAACCACCCTCGGGACCCATGTCGATCACCCAGTCCGAGGTCTTGATGACATCGAGGTTGTGCTCGATCACGATCACCGAGTTGCCCTTGTCGACCAGGCCGTTGATCACCTTGAGCAGCTTGCGGATGTCCTCGAAGTGCAGGCCCGTGGTCGGCTCGTCCAGGATGTAGACCGTGCGGCCGGTCGAGCGCTTCTGGAGCTCGGCGGCCAGCTTCACGCGCTGGGCCTCACCGCCCGACAGCGTCGGCGCGGACTGGCCCAGGCGCACATAGCCCAGACCGACCTCGACCAGGGTCTTGAGGTAGCGGTGGATCGAGGTCACCGGTTCGAAGAACTCCGCGGCTTCCTCGATCGGCATGTCCAGGACCTCGGCGATGGTCTTGCCCTTGTAATGCACCTCGAGGGTTTCCCGGTTGTAGCGCGCACCGCCGCAGACCTCGCACGGCACGTACACGTCGGGCAGGAAGTTCATCTCGATCTTCAATGTGCCGTCGCCGGAGCACGCTTCGCAGCGCCCGCCCTTGACGTTGAAGGAGAACCGGCCGGGCTGGTAACCGCGCACCTTGGCCTCGGTCGTGGCCGCGAACAGGGTGCGGATCTTGTCGAACACGCCCGTATAGGTCGCCGGATTCGAGCGCGGCGTGCGCCCGATCGGCGACTGGTCCACCTGCACCAGCTTGTCCAGATGATCGAGACCGTTGATGCGCGTGTGCCGCCCGGGCACCTGCCGCGCGCCGTTGAGCTTGTTGGCCAGCACGGTCGCGAGAATGTCGTTGACCAGCGTGGACTTACCCGAACCGGACACACCCGTCACCGCGGTGAGCACCCCGAGCGGGAAGCTCACCTGAATGTCGCGCAGATTGTGCTCGACCGCACCCACGACCGTGAGCTGCTTCTTCTTGTCGGTCGGCCGCCGGATCAGCGGCACCTCGATTCGCTCGCGCCCGGAAAGGTAAGCGCCGGTGAGCGATCGCGGATCCTCGAGCAGGCCCGGGTACGGGCCGGAGTACACGACCTCGCCGCCGTGCTCGCCCGCCAGCGGGCCGATGTCGACCACCCAGTCCGAGGCGTGGATGGTGTCCTCGTCGTGCTCGACCACGATCAGCGTGTTGCCCAGGCTCTTGAGCCTGGTCAGCGTCTCGATGAGCCGGCGGTTGTCGCGCTGGTGCAAACCGATCGACGGCTCGTCCAGCACGTACAGCACGCCCACCAGACCCGAGCCGATCTGCGTCGCGAGCCGGATGCGCTGCGCCTCACCGCCGGACAGCGTCGCCGCCGCGCGCCCCAGGCTCAGGTACGCCAGGCCGACATCGAGCAGGAAGCCCAGGCGCGCCTGAATCTCCTTGACCACCTGGGCCGCGATGGCGGCCTGGCGATCGTCCAGGGTCAGCGACAGCAGGAAGTCCGCGGCGTCACCGATCGACAGATCGGCGATGTCGGCGATCGACTTGTCCTGCCCGCCCGCGCTCAGGGTGACCGCGAGAATCTCCGGCCGCAGGCGCGCACCGTTGCAGACGGGGCACGGGATGTCCCGCATGTACCCGTCGTAATGGTCCTTCATCGCCTCGGACTCGGTGTTCTCCATGCGCCGCTGCAGGAACGGCATCACGCCCTCGAAATCGGCGTAGTACGAACGCTTGCGGCCGTACCGGTTGACGTAGGAGACGTGCACCTGTTCGGAACTGCCCTCCAGCACCGCTTTTCGCGCCTTCGCGGGCAGGTCCTGCCAGGCGGTGTCCATGGAGAAGCCGACGGCCTCGGCCAGACCCGACAGCAACCGGGTGAAGTATTCGGCGGTCTGCCCGCGCGACCACGGCGCGATGGCGCCCTCGGCCAGACTCAACTCCGGATCCGGCACCACCAGGTCCGGATCGACCTCCTTGCGGATGCCCAGACCCGTGCAATCCGGGCAGGCGCCGTAGGGCGAGTTGAAGGAGAACGAGCGCGGTTCCAGATCCTCGATGTCCAGGGGATGCCCGTTCGGGCAGGCCAGGCGCTCGGAGAAGCGGCGTTCGCGATCATGGGCGTGCTCGTCGCGATCGACGAAGTCCAGCACCACGATGCCGTCGGCCAGGCGCAGCGCCGTCTCGATCGAATCGGTGAGACGCTGCTTGGAGGCAGGCTTGACCGCGAGCCGGTCGACGACCACCTCGACGTCGTGCTTCTCCTGCTTCTTCAGCTTCGGCGGTTCGGTCAGCGGATACACCACGCCGTCGACCCGCACGCGCGAATAACCCTGCCCGTGCAGCGATTCGAAGAGATCGACGAACTCGCCCTTGCGGGTGCGCACCACGGGCGCGAGCACCTGGAACTTGATGCCCTCCTGCATGGCCAGCACCTGATCCACGATCTGCTGCGGCGACTGCTTCTCGATCAGGTGACCGCAGGTCGGGCAGTGCGGGGTGCCCGCGCGCGCGAACAACAGGCGTAGATAGTCGTAGACCTCGGTGATCGTGCCGACCGTGGACCGCGGGTTGCGGTTGGTCGACTTCTGATCGATGGAAACCGCCGGGGACAGCCCCTCGATGAAATCCACATCCGGCTTGTCCATCTGCCCCAGGAACTGGCGCGCGTACGCCGAGAGCGACTCGACATAGCGGCGCTGGCCCTCGGCGAAGATGGTGTCGAACGCCAGCGAGGATTTGCCGGACCCGGACAGCCCGGTGAATACGATGAGGCTGTCACGGGGTAGGTCGAGATCGACCCCTTTGAGGTTATGTTCCCGTGCTCCGCGCACCGTAAGGCGATCCGCCACCGGCCATCCTTCCAACGTTCGGTATCCAGAATTACCCCCGAAGCCATGCTAGGCGTGCCCACCGACAAGTTCTGTCGAGCGGGCTCGGACGCTGGTCACACCCTGTGTTGTTGTGTCGGCTCCCGCCCGGTCGCGGGCGGTTTCAGCGGTCGGCGATCACGCCCTCGGCGAACCATTCGGTGAGCGCTTCGGTCTGGGTTCGGCGCACACATGTGGCGCTGAGCACGCGCGGCTGCAGTCCGCGATCGCGCGGGCGCTCGTCGCTCCCGATCGCCGCGACCAAGGTGAGGTCGCCGTCGAAGCGGCGGTACAGCAGCCTGCCCCGCCGGGTGCCGGGATCGGTGAAGAACAGATACGGCAGCCCGCCCAGGCACAGCCGCTCCGCGGCCTCGTCCTCGAGCAGCGCGGGCACCGCGTCGCGATACTGGCGCCGGCATCGCGCGCCGAGCGGCCCGCTCCAGCACACGACCGCGTCCGTACCCGTATCGGCGTCGGTATAGAGGTGCGCGTCGTAATCCATGGCGTCGAGCACCAGCGCCGCGTTCGCCGCGGTGGCGACCCGCAGCCGGCAGTCCTTGCGCCGCACGATCTCGCGCGGCTCGCTGACCACCGCCAGCACCGGCCGCGCCGGATCCGGCCACGGCCGCGACGCGACCTCCGGCTCGCACCCGAGCCGCAGATCCAGACGTTCCAGCGCGAACGTGGTGGCGAACCGCCCCGGCCCGGCGACCTGCACCCGGATCGCCTTCCCCAGCGCCCGGACCGACACCTGCACCAGGGTCGGACCGTCCTCAGCACCGGGCCAGCGCAGGCGCACCCGCACCGGTCCATCCAGCCCGTGCCTGCGCAGAATCCGCCCGAGCCCGCGCACCGCCCGCGTCACCTCCGCGGCTGGAACCGCCCCCTGGGTGGTGACAACGAAATCCGGATCCATGCCACTGGACCACACTTCCAACCCGCCCATAGCCAACCACCTTTCCCGTATCCGACCCGGCAACTCGCATTCATGGCATCACGGTCCTCACAACACGAAACAGGGCCGAAAGTCCCCACCGAGATAACAAGTGACCTTCGCCCGTATTCACCTGAGCCATCACGGGTTACGTTCGAAGGGACATTGCGCACCCTGGTTTCACCGAGAGCACGGAGGCAGCCTTGATCACCGTCTTCCTCGTCACCGCACCGGGTACCGTCCGCCGCGGACTCACCGAGATACTGGAGCAGGATCCCGCCCTCACCGTGGTCGGCGGCGCCGCCGATGTCGCCCAGGCGCGCTCGCGAATACCGGCGCTGCGCCCCGACGTCGCGGTGCTGGACGCGCGGCTGCCCGACGGCGACGGCATCGAACTGTGCCGGGAGTTGCTGGCCGGCATCGACAAACTGCGCTGCCTGATCCTGGCCTCCTATCCCGACGAGCAGGCCATGATGGCCGCCATGGACGCCGGGGCCAGCGGTTACGTGGTGAAGGACATCAAGGGCATGGAATTGGCCTCGGCCATCAGGGAAATCGGCGCGGGCCGCTCACTGCTGGACAATCGCGCCGGGGCCGCGCTGCTGGCGCGGCGGCGTGCGTGGGGTGTGGTCGCCGATACCGCGCGGACGACGAAACACCGTACGAGACGGTCACGTTCGGCGTAACAACCCTTCGGCAATCGTGCCGAGCGTAGTATCCACCGTGCTGTGTGCGCGCCCGCCGGACACCAGGACTACCATGCACGACACCACTCGCACCGGACCCTATTCGGTACGTGACACGTTGTCGCAGTTGCGATTACGAGAATTGCTGACCGAGGTCAAAGACCGCGTCGAGCAGATCATCGACGCGCGCGATCGCATCGACGGACTGGTCGAGGCGATGCTCGCGGTCACCTCCGGGCTCGACCTGGATCAAACGCTGCGCACCATCGTGCGCGCGGCCACCAGCCTGGTCGACGCCCGGTACGGCGCGCTCGGGGTGCGCGGGCACGATCAGCAGTTCAACCAGTTCATCTACCACGGCATCGACGATCAGACGCGCATGCTCATCGGCGATCTGCCCGAGGGCCACGGCGTGCTGGGGCTGGTGCTGAGCAAGGCGCAACCGGTCCGGCTGGACGATCTCACCCGGCATCCGGCCTCGGTGGGCTTCCCGCCGCAGCATCCGCCCATGCACACCTTTCTCGGTGTGCCCGTGCGCATTCGCGGCGAACTCTTCGGAAACCTGTATCTCACCGAGAAATCCGGCGGGCACCCCTTCACCGAGGACGACGAGGTCCTCATGCAGGCCCTGGCGGCCGCGGCCGGCATCGCGGTCGACAACGCGCGACTGTACGAATCCGCGCGCACCCGCCAGGCCTGGATCGAGGCCACCCGCGACATCGCCACCGAATTCCTGGCCGACACCGATCCCAACCAGGTGCTGGCGCACGTGGTGGAGCACGCCCGCGAACTCACCGCCTCCCAGCGCGCGCTGCTGGCCGTGGTCGCCGACACCGACACCCCGCCCGAGGAGGTCACCGAACTCGTCGTGGCCCAGTGGTCCGGTCCCGCCGCGCCCGCGGCCGGACCGGACGCGGCCATCGTGCGCACCGTCGACGCGGCGGTCGGGCAGGCCCTGACCACCCGCACCCCGCTGCGCTTCGACGACGCCCGCCACATCGATCTCGGCATCCCCATCGACGACATCGGCCCGGCACTGGTGCTGCCGCTGCACACCCCCGACTCCACCATGGGCGTGCTCATCATCGTGCGCTCGGCCGAATCCGCGCCGTATACCGACGAATTGGTGGAGCTCATCGCCGCCTTCACCGATCAGGCCGCGGTGGCCATGCAGCTGGCGGTGGCCCAGCGGCGCATGCGCGAACTCGACATCCTCACCGATCGCGACCGCATCGCCCGCGATCTGCACGATCACGTCATTCAGCGGCTGTTCGCCATCGGACTCTCGCTGCAGGGCACCGTGCCGCGCGCCCGCGTTCCCGAGGTGCGCCAGCGCCTGAGCGACACCATCAACGATCTACAGGACGTGGTCGAGGAGATCCGCACCTCGATCTTCGATCTGCACGGCGGCAACGGGCACAGCACCCGGCTGCGCCAGCGCATCGAACGCGCGGTGAAACAGCAGACCACCGACAGCGAGATCCGCGCGCTCATGCACATCACCGGCCCGCTCTCGGTGGTCGAGCCCGGGCTCGCCGATCACGCCGAAGCCGTGGTGCGCGAGGCGGTCAGCAACGCGGTGCGGCACTCGGGGGCCAGCACCATCACCATCGACATCGGGGTCGCGGACGATCTCACCATCGTGGTGGCCGACAACGGTTGCGGCATCGCCGACGACATCACCCCCAGCGGGCTGACCAATCTCGCCACCCGCGCCGAGGAGTCCGGCGGCAGGCTCGCGGTCTATCCGCGCCGCGACGGCGAGGAGACCGGCACCAAACTGCACTGGTCCGTGCCGCTGCACTGACACGGGGACGGGTCGCGCGGGTCAGTCCACCGGCCCGAGCACCAGCGCCGAATTGTGCCCGCCCATACCGAGCGAGGTCTTGAGGGTGATGCCGTCGCCGCCGACGGCCACCCCGTCGAGCAGCCGCGGATGCGCGGGCGCCACGATCGGGGACGAGATCACCAGGCCGCGTTCGTACCCCATGGCGATCGCCGCCACCTCCACCCCGGCGGCCGCGCCCTGGCAGTGCCCGGTCAGCGGTTTGGTCGCGCACACCAGCGGCCGGTCCGCGAACATGTCCGCCAGCAGCGCGGTTTCGGCGTCGTCGCACTGTTCGGTGCCCGAGCCGTGCGCGTTCAGGTACGCGATCTCCTCGGGCCGCACGCCGGCGCCGGCCAGTGCGCGGCGCACGCATTCGAAGATGTGCTCGTGGCTGGGTTCGACCGACACGACGTGATAGCCGTCGTTCGACATGGCGCCGCCCAGGACCGCGGCGTAGGGCCGATCGGCCGCGCGGGTCACCACGAACGCGGTCGCGGCCTCGCCCATGCTGAACCCGCGGCTGCCCTGCTGGAACGGACGGCACGCGCTGAGCGGTTCGTCGTCGGTGACCGCGGCGCCCAGGGCCACGAAGTGCTCGACCATGTCGGGGGTCGCGGACAGATCGGTGGCCACCACGATCACGTCGTCGGCGAAACCCTGTGCCAGCCACAGCTGTGCGGTGATCATGGCGACGTTGGCCGAGGAGCACGCGGCCGAGACGTTCATGGACGGACCGTGAAAGCCGAACTCCTGCATCAGCATCGACACCACGGTCGAGGGAAGTAATCGCATGTAGTCGCGCGAGCGCCGCTGCCCGC
This sequence comes from Nocardia sp. NPDC005978, assembly GCF_040614455.1. NCBI lineage: Bacteria > Bacillati > Actinomycetota > Actinomycetes > Mycobacteriales > Nocardiaceae > Nocardia > Nocardia sp. NPDC005978. The sequence continues at coordinate 30,435 of NZ_JBEXUS010000039.1, read as the reverse complement.
CGTCGACCAGGTAGAAATCTCGCCATTCGGACACATCCCCCAGGACGATGGCGTGCAGCAGACCGACCGTCCGGCCCGGCCGCCAGCCGCGCGCCGCGGCATCGGCCACGGCCTCGCGCACCGACTGCTGCGCGGCCCGCGCGTATCGGCTCGGCCCCAGCTCCGCGTCCCCACCGTCCGGCACGCGGGCAACCCAACCGTGCCGATCACGTTCGGGGCCGTACCCTGGAAAGAGCCGAGCGGCGGGCTTACCGCTCAGCAAACCTTCCCACAGAGCTTCACGACCCCAGCCGTACCCGGTCACCGCACCGATTCCGGCGATGGTCATATGATCTTGGTGCTGTTCTTCGGTATTCGGGATGGGGATGGTGCCAGCCATGAGCATCGCTCCTTCCAGAGCCGGTGCCTGTAATGATCGTCAAATGCCGCCCGATGCTGTGCGGGACTGTGATTGATTCAATACAGGTCGGCAGGGTGTCACAGCAACCTCGCCGACAACATAATGGTGCCGGGCTCCATCGACGCTTCATGACGACGATCAGGGGGTGCAAGAGGTGGTGGGTAACGATCGGGCAAATGCTCCGACCGATGCTGAGCAGTTGGCCCAGCGGTACCGGACCCTGGTGGAATACAGCCCCGACGCCGTGGTCGTCCACGAGCGCGGCGTCATCGTCTACGCCAACCCGGCCACCGTGCGCCTGCTCGCGGCCGAGACCACCGACGACATCGTCGGCCAGCCCATCACCAAGTTCGTCCATCCGGCCTCGCTCACGCCGATGCTCGAGCGGATCCGCTGTCTCACCATCGCCGGCACCGCCTCGGTGCCCGCGGAGATGACGCTGCTGCGCCTGGACGGCCGCACCGTGGACGTGGAAACCGTCTCGGTGCTCACCGCCTGGCACGAACACCTCGCCTACCAGGTGGTCCTGCACGATCTGACCCCGCAGCGCGCCGCCGAGGCCGCGCAGGAACGCGCCGAGCAATTCTTCGCCACGGTCGTCTCCCAACTCGAGGAAGGGGTGGTGGTGATCGACCGGGAGGGCCGCATCGAATCGGCCAATCCGGCCGCGCGCCGCATCTTCGGCTACGACGCCGACGATCTGGTCGGCACCCGCATCGACGACATCCCGCTCGCGCTGCTCGATGCCAACGCCCAGCCTATGCCGCAGTCCTGGTACCCCGTCATGCGGACCCTGGCCACCGGGGAGACGGTGACCCGCTTCGTGTTCGGCGTCGACCGGCCCGACGGGCAGCGCCGCTGGCTCTCGGCCAGCAGCCGGCTGCTCAATCCGGAGGATCCCAACTCCGCGGCCGTCTCCTCCTTCAACGACATCACCGAATTCCGGGCCAGCCGAAGGCAACTGGAGTACCAGGCCACCCACGACCCGCTCACCGGGCTGGCCAATCGGGCGCTGGTGCTGTCCCGGCTCGCCGCGGCCCTGGGCACCAGCGAGGATCTGCCGGTGTCCACGGTGCTGTTCATCGACCTGGACGGCTTCAAGGCCATCAACGACACCCTCGGGCACGCCATCGGCGACACGGTGCTGCAGATCGTGGCCCAGCGCCTGCAGCGCGGCCTGCGCTCGGACGACATCGTCGGGCGCATCGGCGGCGACGAGTTCCTGGTCCTGCTGTCCGGCCGCACCCTGGGCGAGGACCTGGAAACCCTGGTCACCCGCCTGCGCACCACCATGGCCGAACCGATCATCGCCCGCGGCCACCGCATCCAGGTGAACGCCTCGATCGGCATCACCCCGCTGCACCCGGGTGACGGCCGCACTCCCGAGGCCGTCCTGCACGACGCCGACATCGCGATGTACCGGGCCAAACCCCCCGGCCACCGGGACAGCGCCCTGAGCCGCCGCAGCGACTCGACCCACGCGTCCTGAGCCGCTCGTCACGCCACGAGCAGCCGATACGGCGCGGCGGGCGAACGCGAACTAGACTCGACAACTCTGTTCTCGATGGTGCGCGCGCCCTGCCCGGCGACCGGTGTGGTGACAAGGAGTTCCGTTTTGCCCGACCTCACGCAGGAGCGATCCGTATCCGGATCCGATGCCGAACCGACGGCGGACCTGGAAGCCGAACAGCGGCACCTGACCCTGCTGTACGAGCGGCTCGACGGCATGCGCGAGTACGCGCAGCGGCGGCTGCGGACCGTGCTGCTCGAGACCGGGGGCACGCCGCAGGCCCGCAGTGAGCGCGAGTCGTTCACCCAGCTGTACTCCGAGGACCTATCGAAGTACGACGCCGCCGAACACGGATTGTGTTTCGGGCGAATCGATCTCGCCGAGAGCGCCGAGGAGGACGCGGGACCCGCCGCCGGCCCGGGGAGCAACGGCCGGGTGAGCAACGGCAACGGCCGGGCGGCCACGGGCAACGGCGACGGCCAGGCGGGCGCGGCCGGTGAGGGCGAACGCCGGTACATCGGCCGCATCGGCATCCTGGACGAGCAGTCCGATTACGAGACCCTGCTGCTGGACTGGCGCGCGCCCATGGCACGCCCGTTCTACCTCGCCACCACCGCCGCCCCGGACGGGGTGACGCGGCGCCGGCACATTCGCTCGCGCAACCGCAAGGTCACCGCAGTCAACGACGAGTACCTCGATCTCGGCGCGGCGCAGCGCGACGGCGTGATCGACGGCGCCGGCGGCGTAGGCAGCGAGAGCGCGCTGCTGTCCGCGCTCAACGCCGCCCGCACCGGACACATGAACGACATCGTGGAAACGATTCAGAGCGAACAGGACTCGATCATCCGCTCCGAGCACCGCAGCGTGCTCGTGGTGCAGGGCGGGCCCGGCACCGGCAAGACCGCGGTGGCGCTGCACCGCGCGGCCTACCTGCTCTACACCTACCGTCAGCAACTGGACAAGGCCGGCGTGCTCATCATCGGGCCGAACTCGACCTTCCTGGACTACATCGGCCAGGTGCTCCCCTCGCTCGGCGAGACCGGCGTGCTGCTGTCCACCGTCGGCAACCTGTACCCGGGTGTGCGCGCGACACTGGAGGATTCGCTGCGCGCCGGGGAGCTCAAGGGCTCGCTCGACATGCTCGAGGTGCTCAAGAAGGCGGTCCGCGACTGGCAGGACGTGCCGCGCGAACCGGTGCGCCTGCACTTCGACGGCCGCGAGCTGACCCTGGACCGGCGCATCATCACCAAGGCACGCGGGCGGGCCCGCTCCTCGCGCCGCCCGCACAACCTGGCCCGGCCGATCTTCGCCGCCGGGGTCGTGGACGCGCTCACCGATCAGCTGGCCCAGCTCATCGGCGCCGATCCGCTCGGCGGGCGAAACCTGTTGAGCCAGGCCGATCTCACCGAGATCCGCGACGAGATGCGCGCCGACGCCGAGATCCAGCGCGCCATCGCCGGACTGTGGCCGCTGCTCACCCCGCAGGACGTGCTCGGCGGACTGTGGGCCGATGCCCGCCGCCTGGCCAACGCCGCGGGGAACCTCGGCGCCGAGGACCGCGCCGAACTGCAGCGCACCGACAGCGGCGAGTTCTCCGACGCCGACGCGCCCCTGCTGGACGAGCTCGCCGAACTGCTCGGCATCGACGACAGCGAGGAACGCGAACGCTCGCGCCGGCGCTGGCGTGCCCAGCTCGCCGAGGCGCAGGACGCCCTGGACATCCTGACCGGTTCCGCGCCACAGGATCTCGAGGACGACCTGGACCCGGAACTGCTCATGGCCTACGACCTCATCGACGCGAGCCAGCTCGCCGAACGCCAGCAGGTCCGCACCAGCCAGACCACCGCCGAGCGCGCCGCCGGGGACCGGACCTGGACCTACGGGCACGTCATCGTCGATGAGGCGCAGGAGCTCTCGGAGATGGCCTGGCGAATGGTCATGCGCCGCATCCCCAATCGCTGGATCACCGCCGTCGGCGACGTCGCCCAGACCGGCGACCCGGCCGGCGCGGCGTCCTGGCAGCAGGTGCTGGAACCCTATGTGGCCAAACGCTGGAAGCTCACCGAGCTGACCGTCAACTACCGCACCCCCGCCGAGATCATGGCCATCGCCGCCGACGTGCTGGCCGAGATCGATCCGGGCATGTCGATCCCGCGCTCGATCCGCGAATCCGGCTTCACCCCCGCCGCCCACCGCGTGGCCGCCGCGGAACTGACCGCCGAGGTGGCGCGGCACGTCGCGGCCGAGGCGGCGCACCCGGGCACCACCGCGATCATCGTGCCGCACGACCTCGCGCCGGAATTGGCCGACGCGGCCGATGATTCGGCCAGGGTGCTGACCGTGCACGACGTCAAGGGGCTGGAGTTCGACGCGGTGATCCTGGTCGAGCCGCAGCGCGTGCTCGCGGAGTCCCCGCGCGGCATGAACGATCTGTACGTGGCCCTGACCCGTGCGACCCAGCGCCTGACGGTCGTGCACACCGCCGACCTGCCGCCGGTGCTCGGCAAGATCGCGGACGCCGGAACCACCGCGTAGCAGCGGGGTTCGCCCCGCGAACGCGAAAGCGGCCGTGACCAAGTGGTCACGGCCGCTTCGGCGTACGGGGACTCAGCGCACGGTGTGCACGATCAGCACGTCGCTGCGCGACTTGCGGGCCACGTCCGAGGGCACGGAGCCGAGCAGCCGGCCCGCGAGGGTGTTCAGGCCGCGGTTGCCGACCACGAGCAGATCGGCGTCCACCTCCTTGAGCAGGTGCAGCAGCGACTCGACGGGCTCGCCGACCACCGCCTTCTCCACGATGTTCGCGGCGCCCGCGGCGGCGGCGCGATCGCGTGCCACGCGCAGGATCTCACTGGTCGGGGCCGAGCCGCGGACCTGGTAGGCCTCTTCCTTGAGCACGTCGGCGGCCGCGGCGACATCGCGGTCGTCGGTCGGGTAGTAGGCGCAGGCGATGTACAACGTCGAGCCCTCACCGGCCAGCGCCGCAGCCCGCTCGACGGCGACATACGACGAGTCCGAGCCATCGGTACCGACGACGATCGTCCGGTAGGCGGTCATTCTCTCCTCCAAGTACAAGGGTCGGGGGCCGCGACGCCCGCGTGCTGCGGATGAGTCGGCGGCGACTGCGCCTGACAATAGCGGCATATCCGACGGAAATTTTCGATATGGCAACACATCACACTCGCGTGGCGCATCGGACGCAGCACACATTCCGCGCGCGGATACCGAACGGACCCCGGCTACCAGCGAATTTCCATTGGCCGCCGGGAGACGGCGTAAAACGTCAACCCTATTGCGCGCCTGGGATATTGGTCACAAGCGGTGTTTCCTGCCCGGAAACGCCCGGATGAAACGGATCGGCCCATCCGGTGCTCGACACGCACCGGATGGGCCGGAAATACAACCGCTACCCACTCACCGCTGGTGATAGTCGGCCCAGAACCAGCCGAGAATCACGCTCATGATGTTCATGCGCTCCTCTTCGTTGTGGCCGATCACAATGCCGCGCAATACTAGCGCGCCGATCGGTCAGAGGTTGAAAAGCGGTCCGGTGAGCGTCAATCCGAGGCAGTGGCCCGCCGCGGAGAAGAAGGCGAAGAGCATGAGCGCCGCACCGGCGAGCGCGACATCCTTGTTGAAGCTGATCATCTCGGTCTGCTTCGCCTCGGGATCGGTCTCCTTCCAGAACGGGTGCATGAGGAAGGCCGTCGGGAGCAGGAAGATCACCAGCAGCAGCGCGCCGAGATCGGCCCAGACGCCGAACAGCACGCTCAGCCCGCCGACCAGCAGCAGCACACCCGAACCGATGACCGCGAGCTTGGGCGAGGGCACGCCGCGGAACTGCGCGTACTGCGCCATCGCGTCGGCTTTGGTGAGATGGCCCATCGCTGAGCCCAGGAACAACGCGGCGAACAGGATCCGCCCGATCAAAACCAGCACATCCACCATGGCTCACTCCTCGGTTGATCGACTCTGCCAGTAGGTGACATGGCAACCAACTGGTCGTGCGACTTCCTTATTCCCAATATCTCAGGACAGTAGCGAGGCGCGGGCGTATTCCAGCGGAGAAATTCCGATTTCCTGGCCGAACTCGCGCGAAAAGTGCGCTTGATCGAAGTAGCCCAGGTCGAGCGCCAGCGCGGCCAGGTCCGACGTGCGGCCCTGCGCCAGCAGATGCGCGCCGTCCTGCAGGCGGTAGCGGCGCAGCACGGCCTTCGGGGTCGTGCCCACGTAGCGGCGGAACAGCCGTTGCAGGGTGCGGACCGGAATGTCGAAACGCTCGGTGACCTGGTCGACCCGGGTGAGCTCGCGGTCCTGCGCCATGGCGTCGATGATCGTCAGCACCTGCCGGTACGGCGCGTCGTCGGTCACCGCGCGCCGCTCGGCGATGCCGGCCAGGAAGTCCTCGACGAGCGTGCGGCGCTGTTCGAGTTCCGGCTCGGCCAGCACCGCCTCGGCCAGGCCCGCCGCCTCGGGGAAGACCTCGGTCAGCGGGACCGCCCGATCACGCAGGGCGCCCACATCCATCCCGGTGAACGCGCCGAAGCCGCCCGCCAGGAACTTGACCCCGAATGTCTCACCCGCCTCGGCCAATTCGCGGACGTACTTGGTGGTCCACACCCCGGAGACGAAGCCCCCGAGCCGCTCCCGGGTGTTCTCGAAGGTCACGTTCACCGCCGGGAACGGCAGTACCTCGGCGTAGTAGGGCTCGAGGCCGCGCCGATCCCAGCGCACCGCCCAGTACCACTCGACGTAGCGGGACACCCGCTCCCCTGCCGCTAGCCGGGCGTGGTTGTTGACCGCGGCCTGCTCCCGGGGTCGCAGAATGCCTTTCGCGGTTTCCGGCGGCGGCACCGGGCGCGGGGCGAACGTGCCCGGAACCGGGACGGCGGGATTCGGGCCGGAGTCCGCGTGTGGGCCGCGTACGGCTACCGGGCGCTCAGGGCCGAAGTCGGCGTGTGGGCCGCGACCTCCCGCCGCGGACTCGGGACCGGGAACAGGGCGCGAATTGCGGCCGCCCGCCGGGGAATTCGGGCCGACGGGCGGGGTCCGCGGTGCGGGGTGCGGGCGCTCAGGGCCGGGCATCGGGGGCCTGTCGCATTCCTACAAGACCACGAAGCCGGTGCGGAGCAGAGTTCTTCCCATGAGCGAAACAGTGCATCCCATCCCCGCGAACTACCACTCCATCACCTGCTTCCTGGCGGTCCCGGACCCGAACGCCGCCATCGACTTCTACTCCGCCGTCTTCGGTGCGGCCGTACTCAGCCGCAATGATCTGCCCGACGGCCAGGCCGCGCACGCCGAACTGCTGATCGGCGATTCCACCATCCAGGTCGGCGTGCCCATGCCGGACGAGGGCGTGCGCGCGCCCGAGGCGGGCTGGGTGCACAGCAGCGTCGTGCACTACTGCCCCGATGTCGACGCCGTCGCGAAACTCGCGGTCGAGCACGGCGCACGCCACGTGGACGAGCCGCAGACCTTCGTCACCGGCGACAGGTTCGGCCGGGTCATGGACCCCTTCGGTCACCGCTGGATCGTCATGACCCGCGTCGAGGACGTGTCCCGCGAAGAGGCCGAACGCCGCGTCGACGAGTGGCTGGCCCGGCAGGGCTGAACCCGCACCGCCTCGGGGAGCGCTTGCTCCCCGGGAGGTTCGGGGCCGGCCGGACCCGTTCACTGCAGACCGGCAGCGTCCATGCCGCGCAGCTCCTTCTTCAGATCGGCGATCTCGTCGCGCAGGCGACCGGCGAGCTCGAACTGCAGCTCACGCGCCGCGTTCATCATCTGCGCGGTCATGTCCTTGACCAGGTCGGCCAGTTCGGCGCGCGGCATGGACTTGATGTCGCGGCCCTCGTACACCCCCGCGCTCACCGCGCGGCCGGGCTCGCCCTGCGCGCGGCGGCCGCGGCTGGCATTGCGGCCGGAGCCGCCGACCTCCACCGCCTCGGAGTCCTCGGCCTCGCGGTAGACGGTGTCGAGAATGTCGGCGATCTTCTTGCGCAGCGGCTTGGGGTCGATGCCGCGTTCCTCGTTGTACGCGACCTGCTTCGCGCGCCGGCGCTCGGTCTCGCTGATGGCGTGCTGCATCGAATCGGTGATCTTGTCCGCATACATGTGCACCTCGCCGGACACATTGCGGGCCGCGCGGCCGATGGTCTGGATCAGGCTGGTCCCGCTGCGCAGGAACCCTTCCTTGTCCGCGTCCAGAATGGCCACGAGCGAGACCTCGGGCAGGTCCAGGCCCTCACGCAGCAGGTTGATGCCGATCAGGACGTCGTACTCGCCCAGGCGCAGCTGCCGCAGCAGCTCCACGCGCCGCAGCGTGTCGATCTCCGAATGCAGGTACCGCACGCGGATGCCGAGCCCGAGTAGATAGTCGGTGAGGTCCTCGGACATCTTCTTGGTCAGGGTGGTGACCAGCACGCGTTCGTCGCGTTCGGTGCGCAGCCGGATCTCGTGCACCAGATCGTCGATCTGGCCCTTGGTCGGCTTGACCACCACGTGCGGATCGACCAGACCCGTCGGGCGAATGACCTGTTCGACGAATTCGCCGCCGCTCTGGCCCAATTCGTATTTGCCCGGGGTCGCCGACAGATACACGGTCTGCCCGATGCGGTCGGCGAACTCCTCCCAGGTGAGCGGTCGGTTGTCGACCGCGGACGGCAGCCGGAATCCGAATTCCACCAGATTCCGCTTGCGCGACATATCGCCCTCGTACATGCTGCCGATCTGCGGGACCGTCACATGTGATTCGTCGATGACGAGCAGGAAATCATCGGGGAAATAATCGATGAGGGTGGCCGGTGCGGTGCCCGCGCCACGACCGTCGATATGCCGCGAATAATTCTCGATGCCGGAGCAGAAACCGACCTGCCGAATCATTTCCAGGTCGTATTGGGTGCGCATGCGCAAACGCTGCGCTTCCAGAAGTTTGCCCTGCTTCTCCAATTCGGCCAGCCGCTGCTCTAGTTCGGCCTCGATATCGTTGACCGCGCGTTCCATGCGCTCGGGACCCGCGACATAGTGGGTGGCCGGGAAAATGCGGACCATATCCACCTTGCGCACCACGTCACCGGTGAGCGGATGCAGGTAGTACAGCGCCTCGATCTCGTCACCGAAGAACTCGATGCGGATCGCCAGCTCCTCGTACGAGGGAATGATCTCGACCGTGTCGCCGCGCACGCGGAAACTGCCCCGGGTGAAGGACATGTCGTTGCGGGTGTACTGCACGTCGACCAGCAGCCGCAACAGCTTGTCGCGGTCCACCTCGGCGCCGACGTCGAGCTGCACCGAACGATCGAGATAGGACTGCGGGGTGCCCAGACCGTAGATGCACGACACCGACGCGACCACGACGACATCGCGCCGCGACAGCAGACTCGAGGTGGCCGAATGCCGCAGCCGCTCGACGTCGTCGTTGATCGAGCTGTCCTTCTCGATGTAGGTATCGGTCTGCGCGATGTACGCCTCGGGCTGGTAGTAGTCGTAGTACGAGACGAAGTACTCGACCGCGTTGTTCGGCAGCATCTCGCGCAGCTCGTTGGCCAGCTGCGCGGCCAGCGTCTTGTTGGGCGCCATCACCAGGGTCGGGCGCTGCAGCTTCTCGATGAGCCAGGCCGTGGTGGCCGACTTGCCGGTGCCGGTGGCGCCCAGCAGCACCACATCGCGCTCGCCGCCGTTGATGCGCTTCTCCAGCTCGGCGATGGCCGCCGGCTGGTCACCGGCGGGTTTGTGCTCGCTGACCACCTGGAACCGGGCTTCGGTGCGCTCGATATCACCGATGGGCCGATGTTCGGAGTGCGCCAGCGGCCGATCTTCCGGGATCTCGGTTGCAAAAGCCATGTTCACCAGCCTAGAGCCCCCCACCGACAGAACCGCCTCCCCGGGACTTTGGCGCACGGCTTGGGAGCCGTTGGCCGTTGGGGACGCGTGACTCGGTGGGGAGGCGCGACGATTTTGGGGGTGCCCCGGGAGTTACCCCGATCCTTACGAAATCAGGCATTGCTTGCTTCGTGGGGGCTCGGGGGTCAAAGCATTGCTTGATTTGGGGGGTTTCGAGGGTGGGGATTGCTGTGTTGTGGGGGGTGGATTACTTTGGGTTGGGTGGGGGTTTGTATTGGCATGGGGGATGTCTTGATTGTCTGAAATGTGTTTTCTAACAAGGGAGTTCGGGGGGTGTTCCGAGTTTGTTGCGCTCGGATTCCGGTCTTCTCACGGGGGTTGTGCGGGGGCGTGGCGGGCGTAACCTGATCTGGTTCCAGCACGTCGAGACGAGGCGAGGCGAGATGACCAGTCTGCATACGCCACAGGGGAATTCCACCAACGGATCGGGTCCCCGGGAATCGAGACGTGTCCTGCCGGGCGCGCGGCCGCATCGGCCCAGACTCGAGTTCTTCAATCTGGCCGAGCTGTCCTGGACCGACCATCACGGGTACGTGCACCAGGTCGAGCGGCTGCACGCCGAGTCGTGGGGGCTGTACATGGAGCGGATCGTGGACAATCCACGGTTCCGATACATCGAATCCTGGCTGCTGCCGCAACTTTCGCTGCGAGCCAGCGTCTATCACCTGCGGCCGGGCCACGATCGCGCGCAGACCTACTACCTCGACATCGGGGACTACGGCCCGGTCGGACCCAAGCGCTGGCGGGCCGAGGGGCACTATCTGCACGTGGTGGCGCGGCCGGGGCAGGTGCCCGAGCTGCTCGGCATCGACGAGCTGCTGACCGCGCACGCGGCGGGGTATTTCGACACCGCGCACACCCACCGGGTCATCGAGCACGCCAGCCGGGTGGTCGACGGCATCGCGGGTTACGGGCACGATGTCGACCGCTGGCTCGCGGCCCAGGGGCTCCAGCTCACCTGGCTCTGACCGCGGGGGGTGGCGGCAAGCGAAAGCCACCCGGTTCGGCTCGCGCTCGTCCCGGGTGGCTTCGGCTTCGTTCGGTTCGGCTCGCGGCGTTCGCCTTTCGAGCCGCGCGCGGTCTAGCCCGCGGACAGGCTCGGCAGCAGATCGCCGAGGCCGCCGCCGCAGCCCAGGCTGCCGGTGCCGGTGCCGGCCGCCACCTGCACGGTGATCGAGTCGCTGATCAGCAGCTGCCGTGCCTCGATCTTGTGCGCGCCCGCGGAGTCCGGGGTCCACTTGATCGTCACCTTGTTGCTGAGCAGCGACGGCGAGACCGGGCTGCCCGGAATGTCCTTGCCGTTGTCGGTGAACTTCACCGACGAGAGGCGGTCGACCTCGACCGAGGCGGTCACGGTGTAGCTGCAACCGGCCTTGTGGTTGGACCCGGAGACCGCAACATCTCCGACCCAGGCGCTGGCCTGCGGCGCGGCAAGAATGACGGTGCAAGCCATCGCACCGAAGGCGGTGACGCCAACCCCGGCCCGGCGAGCACGGACGCTCTGAGAATTCATGCGTAGTACTTCCCTTTGGTTGAACTCCCCCACGTCAACGTGGGTAGCCGCACCGTAACGGAAGGCAGTGTTTCACATTGGCTTTTTCCGGAAAATTTCCCGGGAAATTGCTGAACTCGCGGTTTCTGCCCGCGATTCGGCCACACTCCCCTGGACGCCGAACCCCCGACGCGCGATGCTGTTCGCATGACTCAGGCGCCGACCGTAGACCTGCACCGACCGAAGGTGGAGCACTTCAACGTCGATGAGCTCACCAATATCGACCCGAAGGGTTTCGTCCGCCACGTCGAGCGGTATCACGCCGAACCCTGGGGACTTTACATGGCGCGCCCGTCGGACCATCCGGAGTTCCACTACATCGAATCCTGGCTGCTGCCACGGTTGTCCATTCGCGCCACCATCTTCCATTTCACCCCCGGAAACCTGCGCGATCAGGACTACTACATCGATATCGGCGAGTTCGTTCAGGTGAGCCCGCAGCAGTGGACCTCCGAGGATCACTACCTCGATCTGGTGGTGCGCACCGCCCGCGAGGTCGAACTCCTGGACGTGGACGAACTACTGGCCGCACACGCCGCCGGCTATCTCGAACTCGGCCAGGCCCAGCGCGCCATCGAGACCGCCACCACCACCATCGACGGCATCGCCGCGCACGGGCACAGCCTCGAGGGCTGGCTCGCGTCCCAGGGCATCACCCTGACCTGGAAGCAGTAGCGCGACCGGCAACGGCGCGGGGGCGTATCGAGCAGCGCACCCGCGCCGTCGCGCTGTCCGGGGTCAATCCCGGACCGCGAGCACCACATTCACCGGGCGGCCCGGATCCGCGTTGACGTGCAGCAGCTCGTCCGCGCCGGCCGCGGCCGGAAAGCCCGCGTCCGCCAGCCGATCCCGCAGTCCGGCGGCGGTCGCCGCGTCCGCGACCGTGATCCGCAGATCCAGGATGTCCTCGGCGGGCTTGTCCGGCACCGCCGTCGAGCCGACGTGCTCGATGCGCTCGGCCGCGCCGCCGCACGCGACGTGCAGGCGTGCGATGAGGCGCTGCGCCTGGGCGGGCCACTCCGGATTCGCGGGCACCACGGGCGATTCGGCGGGCCGCGCGGCCGGGGTGCGGGTGCGCAGGTTGCGCTCGAAGGGAATCAGCCGCTCGTCCCAGAGCCGATGCACCTCGGCGCCGATGATCCCGTCCGCGCCGTTGTTGTCCAGCAGCACATCCGCCGCCGCCCGGCGCTGAGTGTCGGTGGCCTGCGCGGCGATTCGCGCCCGGGCGTCGGCCTCGTCGATGCCGCGGAACTCCACCAGGCGGCGCACCCGGGTCTCCTGCTCGGCGTCCACCACCAGCACCAGGTTCATGAACGGACCGAGGCCGTTCTCCACCAGCAGCGGAATGTCCTGCACCACAATGCCGTCCGCGGGCGCGGCGGCGATCAGCGCGGTGGTGCGCTGCCCGACCAGCGGATGGGTGATGCCGTTGAGGGTGGCGCGGGCCTCGTCACTGGCAAAAGCCTTGGCGGCCAGGGCGGGCCGGTTCAGGCTGCCGTCGGCGGCCAGGATCTCGTCCCCGAACGCGGCGACGAGAGCGGCCAGGCCCTCGGTGCCGGGGGCCACCACCTCGCGCGCGATGACATCACTATCCACGAGCACCGCACCGCGTTCGACGAGGATTCGGGCGACGGTGGATTTACCCGCTCCCATGCCTCCGGTGAGACCGATTCGCAACATCGGATCAGTCTCGCATCCGCTCGAATGCGCCGTTCCGGCACCCCTAACCAGCCGATAGAACGGAATACCCATTCACTCACCGAATTTCACAAGCAATCGTCCGAATTGCTCATTCCGTGATAGTCGCGAGACCAATTCGCAACTTTTCCGGCGAATTCGGATCCGAGGGCGACAACATTCCGACACGCCGACGCGAAACTCGCGCAAAATCCTGTGTCGGACACTTTTGTTCGGCTAAGGTTCGCCGCAGGCGATCGCAGGCCGGTTCACGCAAGAGAAGGAATATCATTGGGCACCAGAAACATCCAGGCGGGTCGCCACCGTCTGGGACTGCCGGGCATGATGCACTGCATCGAGATCCCCGCGGTCGCGGCAGCGCTTGTCCAGCACCGTCGCACGTGGCTCTCCACCCTGATAAATCCCGCCCGCCACAGTTTCGCGGCCATGCGAAAACGCTCCGCGGCGGCTGCGAGTCGATGGGTACCGGCGACAGCCGGCTGACGAAACACATCGCCGCCGTGGCCCAGCCCCTTTCGGACTGGGCCACCTTTGTGCGCGGAATCCACCACCGGTACAGCTGCCGCCTTTTATAGGCGGCAGCTCTAATTCGCGTACCTGTAATAAATGGCGGAATTCGTCCGCGCAATTCGATCCCGAATATGACGAAACCCCCGGATCCTGAGGGATCCGGGGGTTTCGGTGTAGCTTATCGCGCTACCGCGTCAGCGAATCAGGCGTTGCCCGACAGCTTCTCGCGGAGGGCGGCCAGCTGCGCATCGCTCGCCAGCGAGCCACCGGCGGACTCGCCGGAGGTCGAGGACGACGACGAGGAGGACGCGGCCTGCGAGCCACTCTCGGAGGAGTAGTTCGAGGAACCGCCGTTGGCGGCCTCGGCGGCAGCGTCAGCGGCCATCTTCTCCATCTGAGCGGTGTGCATCTTGTGGCGACGCTCGGCCTCGGCGTAACGGCCTTCCCACTCCTCGCGGACCTTGTCCGAGCCCTCGAGCCATTCGTTGGTCTCGGGATCGAAGCCCTCGGGGAAGATGTAGTTGCCCTGGTCGTCGTAGCTGTCGGCCATGCCGTACTTCGACGGGTCGAACTCGGCGTTGTAGTCCTCGTTCGCCTGCTTCAGCGACAGCGAGATCCGGCGACGCTCGAGGTCGATGTCGATGACCTTGACCATGGCGTCGTCGCCGACGGCGACAACCTGGTCCGGGACCTCGACGTGGCGCTCGGCCAGCTCGGAGATGTGCACCAGGCCCTCGATGCCCTCTTCGACGCGCACGAAGGCGCCGAAGGGAACGAGCTTGGTGACCTTGCCCGGGACGATCTGGCCGATCGCGTGGGTGCGGGCGAACTGACGCCACGGGTCTTCCTGGGTCGCCTTGAGCGACAGGGAGACGCGCTCGCGGTCGAGATCGACGTCGAGAACCTCGACGGTGACCTCGTTGCCGACCTCGACAACCTCGGACGGGTGATCGATGTGCTTCCAGGACAGCTCGGAGACGTGCACCAGGCCGTCGACGCCACCCAGGTCCACGAAGGCACCGAAGTTGACGATGGAGGACACGACGCCCTTGCGGACCTGGCCCTTCTGGAGCTGGTGCAGGAACTCGCTGCGGACCTCGGACTGGGTCTGCTCGAGCCAGGCGCGACGCGACAGGACCACGTTGTTGCGGTTCTTGTCGAGCTCGATGATCTTGGCCTCGATCTCCTTGCCGACGTACGGCTGGAGGTCGCGGACGCGGCGCATCTCGACGAGCGAGGCGGGGAGGAAGCCGCGGAGGCCGATGTCCAGGATCAGACCACCCTTGACGACCTCGATGACGGTGCCCTTGACGGCCTCGTCCTTCTCCTTGAGCTCCTCGATCGTGCCCCAGGCGCGCTCGTACTGAGCCCGCTTCTTCGACAGGATCAGGCGGCCTTCCTTGTCCTCCTTGGTGAGAACGAGGGCCTCGACCTCATCGCCCACGGAAACGACCTCGGAAGGATCGACATCGTGCTTGATGGAGAGTTCGCGGGAAGGGATGACGCCTTCGGTCTTGTAACCGATGTCGAGAAGAACCTCGTCACGGTCGACCTTGACGATGGTGCCTTCGACGATATCGCCGTCGTTGAAGTACTTGATCGTCTTGTCGATAGCGGCGAGGAAGTCCTCGGCAGAGCCAATGTCGTTGATGGCTACCTGCGGCGAGGTCACGGTGGTGGGCATGTGTTGGGAGGCTCCGGACGGATTGTGGTCGGTAGTGGACATGTGGGCTTTCGGTATTGCTGCGAACACACAGCGATGGAACTACGTTGGTCATGCGACAGCACATCGCTGTGGCGGAGCACAACGCTGCCAGAAGCATGCGGACTCACAGCACGAACGTCTGCTCTGCTCGATCGCCCCGTGAAGTTCCGGTCCGGATCCCCCTGGAGGAACGAGTACAGAAGACACTCGCGGAAAACAGCGTACGCGACTGTCGTTGTACCAAGCAAACACGGGTGCCGCAACGCGAGTCGATAGAGTGCGGCCATGGCCGAAGATCACCCCGATTCCCCCGATGATACCCGGCATGCCGAGGCGAACGCACTGCTCGGCACCGTGGGCGTGGCCCGCACCAAGGTCGATTCGGCCGTCAGCGAGCGCGCGAACCGGCGCTGGTGGGACGCGGACGCGGCCGCCTACCACGAGACGCACGCCGACTTCCTGGGCGTGGACTCCCCCGCCGGCGAATTCGTCTGGTGCCCCGAGGGTTTGCACGAGGGCGACTGGCGGCTGCTCGGCGACATCGTGGACAAGACGATCCTGGAGATCGGCTGCGGCTCGGCGCCGTGCTCGCGCTGGCTGGCCGCGCACGGCGCGCACCCGGTGGGCCTGGACATCTCGCGCAGCATGCTCGACCGCGGCGTCGCGGCCATGGCGGCCGGTGGGCCGCGCGTCCCGCTGGTGCAGGCGGGAGCGGAACAGCTGCCCTTCGCCGACGCCTCTTTCGATCTGGCGTGCTCGGCCTTCGGCGCGGTGCCGTTCGTGGCCGACTCCGCGCGGGTGATGCGCGAGGTGGCGCGGGTGCTGCGCCCCGGCGGCCGCTGGGTGTTCTCGGTGAATCACCCCATGCGCTGGATCTTTCCGGACGATCCGGGCGCCGAGGGCCTGCGCGCGACGATCCCGTATTTCGATCGCACCCCCTACGTGGAGCACGACGCCGACGGCGAGGCGACCTACGTCGAACACCATCGCACGGTGGGCGACAGAGTTCGCGAGATAGTTGCCGCGGGCCTGATCCTGGTCGACGTCATCGAACCCGACTGGCCGGAGTGGCTGGACCGCGAGTGGGGCCAGTGGAGCCCGCTGCGCGGCGAGATCTTCCCCGGCACAGCGATTTTCGTCACCGAGAAACCCGCCTGAGGATCGCGGCCGTCCGCGTTCAGCCGCGGAAGGGCGGCAGCGCGGCGAAGGCCGGGTCGAGGCGGATCGTCGGGACCGCCCGCGTCAGCCACGCCCGGACGCGGCTCAGCGGATGGTCCGGGAAGTCGGCGTCGAATTCGGCGGCGTCGGCGCGGTTGTACGGGAGGTCGCCGCGTACGTCGGGCGCGTAGGGGTGCGGCGGGTACATGGACTCGAATCCCAACCGGGCCATGGTCATCGCCTCCCGCATGCCGGTGATGCCGGTCTCCTCGCAGAAGAGCATGAGCACGGCGCTGCACCGGTCCTTGGGCACCACGATCGACGCGGCGAAGACCAGCCCGGACGGCTGGTCGCGCCGCCGCATCTTCTCGATGCGCAGCAGCGCGGGCTGCCCGTCCACCCCGATGACCCAGGCTTCGATGAGCCCGCCGGCGGGCGCGTGGATCGCGGTCAGCCGGGCGCGCAGGGTCTCGACGTCCTCCAGCGGCGCGGGCAGGTCGGGCGGCAGCTCGAAGTACTGCACCGCCGCCATGTCGCCGGTCCCGGGATCGACCCAGCTGGAAGCGTCCGCCTGCTGAAAACCGGCTGTATCGAACGAGATTGGCACCCGGTCACCCTAAACGGACGATGCCGGAAGTGTCGGATCGTCGTCCGGGTTCGCCGGGGGCGGGCGCTCGGTGACGCCGTCCGGGCGGGACGCGATGGGCGGTCCGGCCGGATGCGTCACGCGGCCGACGCTCTCACCCGACACGCCGGACACCCTCACGCGGCACGGCGAACGCACTCCCCGGCACGGCGAACGCACTCCCCGGCACGGCGAACGCACTCCCCGGCACGGCGAACGCCCGCGACGCGGGGTCGCGGGCGTTCGGCGGAAACCGGTGGAACTACGGGGATTTGGGGTCGCGGCCGGCTTGTTTGAGGGCCAGGCGCAGGGCGTACTCGATCTGGGCGTTGATGCTGCGCAGGTCGTCGGCGGCCCACTTGGCCACTGCTTCGTGAACGGCCGGGTCGAGCCGGAGCAGCACCTTTTTCGGCTCGCGCTTGACCATTACGAGTAGAGGGAGCCGGTGTTCACGACGGGCTGGGCGGGGCGATCGCCGCAGAGCACGACCAGCAGGTTGGAGACCATGGTGGCTTTGCGCTCCTCATCGAGTTCGACCATGCCCTGTGCCGCGAGACGCTCGAGGGCCATCCCGACCATACCGACAGCGCCCTCGACGATGCGGCTGCGGGCGGCCACGACCTGGGATGCCTGCTGGCGCACCAGCATCGCCTGTGCGATCTCCGGCGCGTAGGCCAGGTGCGTGATGCGGGCCTCGAGCACCTCGATGCCGGCCAGATCGGTGCGCTCGCGCAGCTCGGTGGTGAGCTCCTCGGCGATCTCGGCGCCGTCGCGCAGGCTGGTGCGGGCGTCGTCGTGCGCGTCGTAGGGGTGGATGGTGGCCAGGTGCCGGACCGCGGCCTCGGACTGGGTCTCCACGTACTGCTCGTAGTCGTCGACCGAGAAGGCGGCCTTGAAGCTGTCGACCACGCGGTAGACCACGACCGCGCCGATCTCGACCGGGTTGCCGTCCGCGTCGTTGACCTTCAGCTTCTGGGTCTCGAAGTTGCGCACGCGCAACGAGATTCGGCGCCGGTCGGTGAGCGGCACCACCCAGAAGAAGCCGGGTTCGCTGACCGAGCCGATGTAGCGGCCGAAGAACTGGATGACCCGCGCCTCGTTCGGGTTGACGACCAGCAGCCCGGTCAGGCCCAGCACCGCCACCGTCGCGATCACGAATCCGGCGACCGCCACCGCGACCCAGCCCGCGCCACCGCCGTCGCCCGCGGCGGCCAGCGCCGCGACCGCACCCACGATGGTCACCGTGATGACCGCCAGCAGCACCAACAGCAAGAGGAAACCGTTCCGCCGGAATGCCGGACGTAGCTCCATGAGTGCCCTCCAAATATCGAAGTGATATCACGACGATAGCGCGGATCGGCGGGGTTGCCAAGCGGGCTTCCGGCCCGCCGGGCCGAGATTCCATGCCTTGATGCGCATATTCCCATCGGCTGATGTGGACGTGCGGCAACCCATTACGGCCGGCCCGCGATACAGCCTCGGCGGCCACGGGGCACGCCCGAGACCTCGGATCAGCGGGGGCGGATGTTGCGATTGCCGCGAAAGAGGTTGCGGGGGTCGTGAACCGCTTTCGCCGCCGCGAGCGACGCGTACCGGGCGGGCTCGTAGCCCGAGCGGGTCTGCGCCTCGTCCGCGTTCGCACCGTCGCCGTAGAGGAAGTTGAGGTGGTGCCCGATCGTCCACGGGGACAACGCTTCCCGGATTCCGGCGAGTCGTTCGCGAGCCGCGGAGCCGTCGGCGTCGGGCATCGCGATCGCCCGGGCCACGTACTCGGCGGCGCGATGGTCCACCGCGATCCCCGCGGGTCCGGGGCGGCCCAGCGCGCCGCCGAGGTGCCGTAGCCCGGCCACGACCGGGGCGCCCGATCCGGGACCGGTGTGGTCCAGGAACGTGTCGGTGGCCTCGGCGGGCAGCTGCGACAGCAGGGCGTTGGTGGCGGCGTAGGGGTGCGGGAAGTCCGGGTCGCGGTAGATGGCGTGCGAGTCGGTGTACGGCATGACGCGCAGGTCGTCGGCCAGGCGCGCGCCGATCTCGCGCAGCGGGGCGACCAACCGCTCGCCCTGTTCGGGTCCGCCGTTGTACGCGATGTTGATCGTCGCGGTGTACCGGCCGCGGAGGTGTTCGGGTACCTGCGGGCTGTCCGGGATCGTGAGCATTGTGATGGCCGAGGTGAGCTGTTCGGGCAGGTCGGCGGTCCACAGCCGCCAGCCCTCGAGCGCGGGCCCCACCAGGCGAGCGTCGAATTGCAGTTGACCGCCGTAGACGGTGGTGATCGGCAGCAGTTCGATCTCGAGGGCGGTGACCACGCCGAAATTGCCGCCGGTGCCCAGCACCGCGCCGAAGAGTTCGTCGCCGGGCTCGAGCCGGCGCGGGCGGCCGTCCGCGGTGACGAGTTCGATCGCGCGCACATGGTCTGCGGCATAACCGAATTCGCGGGCGAGCAGCCCGATGCCGCCGCCGAGGGTGTAGCCGACCACGCCGACCGAGAGCGAGGAGCCATTGAGCGGCGCGAGCCCGTGCGCGGCGGCGGCCTCGATCAGCGCGCCGGCCCGGACCCCCGCGCCGACCCGGGCGACACGGGCGGCGGGATCGATCCGGACGGCGTCCATACGCCGGGTGGAGATCAGGATCCCACCGCTCAGGGCGACCGAGAGGCCGTGCCCGGTCGACTGGACCGCGATCGGCATATCGCGCAGCGCCGCGAACTCCACCGCCGCGCGCACGTCCTCGGCGTGCAACGCGCCGACGACCACCTCCGGCCGATGCGTGTACGCCGTTTGGAA
This sequence comes from Nocardia sp. NPDC005978, assembly GCF_040614455.1. Lineage (NCBI taxonomy): Bacteria > Bacillati > Actinomycetota > Actinomycetes > Mycobacteriales > Nocardiaceae > Nocardia > Nocardia sp. NPDC005978. Next base: position 10,592 of record NZ_JBEXUS010000039.1, on the reverse strand, counting down.
TCCGGCGATTTCGTTGTCGTAGCCCTCGTCACCGAGCCGGAAGACCGGCCCGGCCACGGCGGGCAGATCGGATGTCGAACGGGTTGTCTGAGCCATGGTCCCAGCCTGCCGAGCCGCGATTGATAACTCCAACAGATAGTTGTTCTGATAATTAGAATTATTGGTTATGGAACTGCGGCAGCTGCGCTACTTCGTCACGGTGGCCGAAGAGGCCAACTTCACCCGGGCCGCCGCCCGCCTGCACCTGAGCCAGCCCGGACTGAGCGCGCAGATCCGGCAGCTGGAACGCGAACTGGGACAGCAACTTCTGGACCGCTCGACCCGAACGGTCACCGTGACCCCGGTGGGCGCGGCGGTACTCCCGCACGCCCGGGCCGCGCTGGCCGCGGCCGAGCGGGTGAGCCACACCGTCGACGAGTTCACCGGATTGTTGCGGGGCCGCGTGCGGGTGGGGATGATCTCCGGCGCGGCCGACGGCGAGGTCGACATCGCGCGCGTGCTGTCGGAGTACCACCGCGATCATCCGCAGATCGCGATCACCCTGACCGAGGACACCTCCGAGGCCATGTACGAGGCGCTGCGACACGGCGCCCTCGATATCTGCCTGATCAGCCTCTCCGGTGCGGATTCCGATCCCGATATCGCGCTGGAGACGGTGTACGAGTCCCCGATCGTCGCGGCGGTCGCGGCGACCGCGACGGGCTTCGGCGATCGTATCGGACTGGCCGAACTGTGCACCCATCCGCTGGTCTGCCTCCCCGCGGGCGCCGGTATCCGAGGCGTGCTGGAAAAGAGCTGCGCCGCAGCGGGTCTGGTTCCGAACGTGGCGTTCGAGGCGGCCGCTCCCCCGCTGCTCATGCGGCTGGCGTCCTACGATCTCGGCGTCGCGATCGTGCCGCCGATTCCCCCGGACGCCGCCGCGGCGCTCGGGGTGCGCCTGCTCGACATCGATCCGCCGATGCGCGGCCGCCTGGCCCTGGCCTGGGGTACCGCGCAGCCGCTGAGCCCGGCCGCGAAGGTTCTGCTCGGACAGCTGCGCATCGCCATGTCGGTGTGGAAGGACCCCGCGGCCATGTTCGTCAGCGCGCCGGAGTGAAGACCGCGCGCAGACCGCCGTCCAGCACGGCCTGTACGGCGACCAGGGCGAGAAGCAGGACGCCGGTCACGATGTGCTGAACGGCGTCGGCGGTGTGGTTCGGGAAGCTGAAGACCAGCACCCGATGGGAGAACAGCGCCCAGACGCCGACCCCGAAACCGCCGCCGAGCGCGGCGATGACGCAGTACCAGGCGGACCAGTGCTTACGGGTGGCGGCCGCCAGCGCGGGCGTGAACAGCAGCAGACCGGCGACGGCATGCCAGCCGTTGTAGTCCATGCCGAGCACCGGCGTGGCGGGTGCGTGTTCCCCGAGAGCGAAGCTCGGTTCGGCGATCCAGCCCGCGATGGCCCACACGATGTGCACCAGCCCGACGACGGCGGTCGCCCATTGCAGAAAACTCCACCGGGACAGGGTGATTCGGAGTTGGTCGGAAGTGTGCGCATCCATCGCCAATGCCCCCATCGCATTCGACACAATATCTACTACATGTCGTAGTTGGATCTACTACACAGCGTAGCTGCCGAGCGGCACCACGCGGAAGGCTTCGGCCAGAAGCTTCCCTAAACTTCCCTAAACAACCCTATTGCGCATCTACATAGGGTTGTTTACAGTCGTTCCCATGAACGATCGTCTGTACTCGGTGGAAGAAGTCGCCGAACGACTCGGACTGCACGTGCGCACCGTGCGCGGCTATGTCCGCGACGGAAAGCTCACCGCCGTGCGGATCGGTAAGCAGTACCGCATCGCGCACGCGGATCTGGAGGCGTTCACCGGCCTGCCGGTGCCCGCCTCCCCGAGCGAGAGCGTCGCCCGGCGACGGCACGCCGAAGCCTCGACGATCGTCGAGGTCGATGCCGTGGACCCGGCCACCGTCGACCGGGTCGCGTCGCTGCTCACCGGCGCGACGGGCAATCGCCGGCTCGGCGACGATCCCCTGCGCTTCCAGACCTTTCACGATCCCGAACGCGCCCGGCTCAAGATCATCATCGTGGGCGGTCTCGCCGATACCGCGCGACTGCTCGAATACCTGGAAGGAGTGCTCGTCCCATGAGCACGCGAAGCACCACCGACACCGTCGCCCCCATCTACAAATCCGCCGCCGGGGCGGAAGCCATCGCCGAGCGCTACCGGGAAGTGCTGCGCGAGTGGCCGGTTCCCGCCGAACAGCTGCGGATACCCACCCGCGCCGGCGAGACGTTCGTACTGGCCTCCGGCCCGGTGGACGCACCGCCGCTGGTACTGCTGCACGGATCGGGGGCGAACTCCTCGATGTGGCGCGGCGACGTCGCCGCCTGGGCGCGCGAATTCCGCGTCTACTCGGTGGATCTGGTCGGCGAACCCGGCGCCAGCGCGCCCACCCGGCCGGCACTCGGCTCGCCCGACGTCGCGCTGTGGCTCGACGATGTACTTGCGGGACTTGGGATTTCGGACATGTCGATGGTCGGCATATCGCTCGGCGGCTGGACGGCCCTCGACTACGCCCTTCGCCGGCCCGGCCGGATCACGCGGCTGGCCCTGCTGTGCCCCGGCGGGATCGGCAGGCAGCGCTTCGGCTGGATCGCCAAAACCGTTGTGGCCAAGCTCTTCGGCCGCCATGATGTGCGCTCCTCGGCCGCCCTGGTGACCGGCCTCACCGGCCCCGAACTCGAGCCGGTGCTGGACGACGTGACCCTGACCTTCACCCACTTCAACCCGCGCACCGAACGCCTGCCCGGCTTCACCGATGCCCAGTTGCGTTCGCTCACCATGCCGGTGCTGGCCATCGTGGGCGCGGACGACGTCATGTTCGACTCCGCCACGACCGCGCGCCGCGTGCGCTCGGAGGTCCCGAACGCGACCGTCGAGGTTCTGCCCGGCGTCGGCCACGCCGTCCTCGGCCAGACCGACCGCATCCTGGGGTTCCTGCACGCGGACGCTCCACCCGCCTGAATCCGCGCGGATCGCGGCGTCCCAGAGGTAGGCGGGGTCGGCCGCCGGGCCGGTCCGACACTGCGGCGGCCGACCGATCATGCGGACCGGGGGCGCTCCCCCGCCACCCCCGCAGCCCCACCCGCGACTTACAGATTCACCCTCTCATGCAACGAGAGTCTTATTTCGCTTTCGAGAGAGTGTTATTCTCCTATCGCTCCCGGCCGCGCGGAGATGCCATCCTCCCGCGACCGCGGTTACGGCAACGGTCCGCCTGTGACGCTCGACGCGGCGCGCGCGGGAGCACTCGAGCGCTCGAACGCGCCGCCGCGCACACGACGTGCGCAGGGCACAGAGTTCTCGACAACCGAAGGCACCGCGCTTCTCCGGACCGGAGGGGCTCGGCGAAAGGATGAGACAGTGAGTAGCACCATCGACGTCGAACCTGTGGTCGAAAGCCCCAGCTCGGGCATCATTCCGGTCTTCGACCCCTCCACCGAGGAGCAGATCGCGCAGGTCGTCGATTCCGATCGGAAGGCCGTCGACGAGGCCGTGGCGCGGGCCCGGGAGACGTTCGAGTCCGGTATCTGGCGCAAGCTGCCCGCCGCGCACCGCGCCGATGTGCTGTTCCGAGCCGCCGCCCTCGTGCGCGAGCGCACCGACGAGCTCGCCGCGATCGAGGCCCGCGACAACGGCATGAACGCGATGGCCGCGAAGCAGATCATCAAGGTCGCCTACGACATGCTGGTCTACTACGCCGGCTGGGTCGGCAAGATCCACGGCGAATCGAGCAACCTGGTCTCCGACGGCCTGCTGGGCGAGTTCGAGACCTTTCACACCTTCACCCAGCTCGAGCCGGTCGGCGTCGTCGGGCTCATCGTGCCGTGGAACGGGCCGTTCTTCGTTGCCATGCTCAAGGTCGCGCCCGCCCTGGCGGCGGGGTGCAGCGCGGTCCTCAAGCCCGCCGAGGAGACCCCGCTCAGTGCGCTCGAGCTCGAGAAGATCTTCCGCGACGCGGGCCTGCCCGAGGGCGTGCTCAATGTCGTCACCGGCTACGGCGAGACCACCGGCGCCGCGCTCACCGCGCACCCGGGCGTGGACAAGATCTCGTTCACCGGTTCGACCGAGGTCGGCCGACTGATCGTCAAGGCCGCCGCGGGCAACCTCAAGCGCCTCACCCTCGAACTGGGCGGCAAATCGCCGCTGATCATGTTCGACGACGCCAACCTGGACAAGGCGATCATGGGCGCCGGAATCGGCCTGCTCGCCGGCTCGGGGCAGAACTGCTCGTGCACCTCCCGCATCTACGTGCAGCGCGGCATCTACGACCGGGTCGTGGACGGGCTCGCCGCCTTCGCCAAGATGCTGCCGATGGGCGGCAGCGACGATCCGACCTCGGTCCTGGGCCCGCTGATCAGCGAGAAGCAGCGACAGCGGGTGACCGGCATCGTGGACGAGGGCGTGGCCGCAGGCGCGCAGGTGATCACCGGCGGTAAGCACCTGGATCGGCGCGGCTACTTCTACGAGGCCACGATCATCACCAACACCACCCCCGACATGCGGCTCATCCGCGAAGAGATCTTCGGTCCGGTCGGCTCGGTAATCCCGTTCGACGACGAGGACGAGGTGATCGCCGCCGCCAACGACACCGAGTACGGTCTAGCCGGCTCGATCTGGACCGAGAACCTGGGCCGCGCGCACCGCGTCGTCAACGAGCTGCGCGCCGGGCAGATCTGGGTGAACACCGCGCTGGCAGCCGACCCGTCGATGCCGATCTGCGGGCAGAAGCAGTCCGGCTGGGGCGGCGAACGCGGCCGCAAGGGCATCGAGGCCTACTTCAACACCAAGGCCGTCTACATCGGAATCTGAGCCAATCTCGCCCAGGTGCGGGCCGGAAACCGAACATCGATCGGCCCGCACCTGCTCGGCGAATTCGGTCGTCGATGCGTTCGGCCACCCGCTGCGGCGCGCTGCGTGTCGCGAGCCAGCGCAGCAGCGGCGCGACCGGATCGGCCCGGTGGCGACCCACTATCGAAGGGCCGCACCGTGTCTCGCGACCGAGCGGTCAGAGAATGCGGGACAGGAACGCCTTGGTGCGCTCGTGCCGGGGATTGGCCAGCAGCTCGCGCGGATCCCCGGCCTCCACGACCACCCCGCCGTCCATGAACGCCAGCTGGTCGGCGACCTCGCGGGCGAAGCCCATCTCGTGCGTCACCACCACCATGGTCATGCCCGAGGCGGCGAGTTCGCGCATGACGCCGAGCACCTCGCCGACGAGTTCCGGGTCCAGCGCCGAGGTGGGCTCGTCGAACAGCATCAGTTTGGGATCCATGGCCAGCGCCCGGGCGATCGCCACCCGCTGCTGCTGCCCGCCCGACAGCTGCGCCGGATACGAATCGGCCTTGTCCGCCAGGCCGACTCGGGCCAGCAGCTCCCGCGCGCGCTTGATCGCGTCGGCCTTGCGCACCTTCTTGACCCGGGTCGGGGCCTCGATGATGTTCTCGAGGACGGTCCGGTGCGGGAACAGGTTGAAGTGCTGGAACACCATGCCGATGTCGCGGCGCTGGCGGGCGGCCTCGCGCGGGTGCAGCTCGTAGAGCTTGTCGCCCTTCTCGCGGTAACCCACGAGTTCGCCGTCCACGTACAGCCTTCCGGCGTTCACCTGCTCCAGGTGATTGATGCAGCGCAGGAACGTGGACTTGCCCGAGCCGGACGGGCCGATGAGGCACAGCACCTCACCGCGTTTCACCTCGAGCGAGATGCCCTTGAGCACCTGCAGCGTGCCGAAGCTCTTGCACACCCGGTCCGCGCGCACCATCGGCGTGGCCGCGGCGACCGGATCCTTGTCGAGACTCTTCTTCTCGAGGCTCACTGACCCTCCACCCCCGAACGCTGCATGGAAGCCAAGGCCCGCAACTGTTTCGCGGTCATCTTGCGCGAGGATCCGCGAGAGTAGTACCGCTCCAGGTAGAACTGGCCGACCATGAGCACGCTGGTGATGGCCAGGTACCAGGTGGCCGCGACCAGCAGCAGCGGGATCGGCTGGAAATTGATGCCGTAGATATCGCGCGCCCGCCCGTACAGGTCGGTGGTGAGCGGTATGGCGGTGACCAGCGACGTGGTCTTGAGCATGGAGATCAGCTCGTTGCCGGTCGGCGGGATGATCACGCGCATGGCCTGCGGCAACACCGTGCGGGTCATGGTCTGCGACCACGACATGCCCAGCGCGGTCGAGGCCTCGCGCTGCCCGTCACCCACCGAACCGATTCCGGCGCGGACGATTTCGGCCATGTAGGCGGCCTCGTTCAGACCCAGGCCGATGACCGCGAACACGAACGGCGCCGAGAAGTCCTGCACGTTCCAGTTCGCCAGCGTCGGCCCGAACGGCACGCCGAGGGTGATGGTCTTGTACAGCGACGGGAACAGGCCCCAGAACACCAGCTGCACGTACACGGGCGTGCCGCGGAAGATCCACAGGTACACCCACGCCACCGAGCGCAGCACCGGATTGGGCGACAGCCGCATGACCGCCAGCAGTACGCCGAGCACCACGCCGATCGCCATGGCCAGCACGGTGAGTTCGAGGGTGACCAGCGCACCGGAGGCGATCTTGCTGTCCCGCAGGTACAGCCGGTACGTATCCCAGTGGTAGGCGGGATTGGTCGCGGCCCCGTACAGGAACAGACCCAGCAGAATCAGGATTATCGCGGCCGCGAGCCACCGGCCCGGCCGTCGCAGCGGAATCGCTTTGATCGGCGCGGGCTCGGTGGCGGTCACGGCGGTCGCAGCCGAGGCTGCGGAATCAGGCTCCGGAGCCGAAGCGGCGGAGTCCTTCTCGTCCTGCGACATGGTCGGCGATCAGCCCTGTGCGCCGTTGATGACCGACTTGGTGATCGCGCCCTCCTGGACGCCCCAGTTCTCGGTGATCTTGCGGTACTGGCCGTTGTCCATCAGGTACTGCACGGCTTCCCGCAGCACGGGGGCCAGCGCGGAACCCTTCTTCACGGGCCAGCCGTAGGGCGCGGCGTCGAAGAGCTGGCCGGCGGCCTCGATGGTGCTCTGGTTCTGCTTGATGGCGTAGGCGGTCACCGGGGAATCGGCGGACATGGCGTCGACCTGTCCGTTCACCAGCGCGGTGGCAGCGGCGCTCTGCTCGTCGTAGGCGACCTTGGTGATCTCCGGCTTGCCGGCGGCGACGCAGGCCGCGCTCTTGGCCGGGATCTCGTCGGTGTCCTGAACGGTGGTGCGCTGCACCGCGACCCGCTTGCCGCAGGCGTTGTTCGGGTCGACCGTCTTGCCCTTCTGCTGGGCCCACTGGCTGCCCGCGTTGAAGTAGGTGACGAAATCGGCGGTCTTCTCGCGCTCGGCGTTGTCGGTCATCGAGGACATGCCGAGGTTGTAGGTCCCGGCCTCGATGGCCGGGATGATCTTCTCGAAGTCGGATTCCTTGTAGTCCGCGCTCAGGCCCAGGACCTTGGCGACCGCGTCCATGAGGTCGACGTCGAAGCCGACGATCTTGCCCGAGTTCGGGTCCTTGTACTCGTTGGGCGCGTAGGGGATGTTCACGCCCACGGTGAGCTTGCCCGAACTCGCCACGTCGGCGGGAACCTTGGCGGCGATGGCGTCGACCTTCGCTACCTCGACCTTGTCCACCTTCGGGGAATCGGTCTCGGTAGTGCTGGTACAGGCGCTCAGCACGAGAGCGCCACCCGCTAGGACGCAGGCGGCCCGCAGGGCACGCCCGCGGAAATCGATACGAGACACAGCAGTCCTCCACAGTTCGGTCACGCGACAACCGGACGTCGCCCGCCGTTTGAAATGTAGGCGAGTCGTACATTTCGTGCGGGCCGGTAACCGAACATTAATCGGCGACACGCCGACAGGTGCTCGTTACACGACCGGTTCCGGCAGTGCGCTCACCAGCGATGCAGCCGGGCCCGCACCTGCTCGGTGAATTCGGTCGTTGATGCTAACCCACCCAAATCGGATGTTGCCACACCAGCCCGCAACGTCTCGGCTACCGCATGTTCGATCCGTTCGGCCACGCGGTGCAGCGCACTGTGCGAAGTGCGTGTCGCGAGCCAGCGCAGCAGCAACGCCGCCGAGAGCTGCAGCGCCACGGGATTGGCGCGGTTGCGACCGGCGATGGCCGGGGCCGCGCCGTGCACCGCCTGGGCCATGGCCTGGTGGTCGGAGCAGTTCAGCGAGGGCGCCATGCCGAGCGAACCGCTCAGTTCCCCGGCCAGATCGGACAGGATGTCGCCGAACATGTTCTCGGTGACGATGACGTCGTAGTCCTGCGGCGCGCGCACCAGATGCGCGGCCGCGGCGTCCACGTGCTCGTCGGTCACCTCGATATCGGGGAACTCCGCCGCCGCGATCTCGTAGCACACGTCCCGGAACAACCCCATGGACATGGGCAGCACATTGGCCTTGTGCACGATGGTGACCCGCTTGCCCCGGGAGCTCGCGTTCTCGAACGCGGCGCGCGCGATGCGCTCGATCGCCGCGCGGGTGAACAGCCCCACCGCCATGGCCACGTCCGGGGTCGGCTTGAACTCGCCCGAACCGGCGAACATGTTGCGGTCGGCGTAGAGCCCCTCGCTGTTCTCGCGCACGATCAGCAGATCCATCTGCGGAACCGTGGACCGCACGCCCTCGACGGTGCGCGAGGGCCGCAGGTTGCCGTACAGGCCGAAGCGTTTGCGCACCGCGCCCGCCGGCGGCAGCCCCGTGCGGTAATCGGCTGCGTAGGAAGCGTTGTCGTGCGGGCCCATGATCCAGCCGGTCAGACCCTCGAGGGCGGCGAGCGTCGGCTCGGGCACCGGGTCGCCGTACTCCTCGATCGCGGCGTGCCCGATCAGCAGCGGCACCCAGTCGATGGGCGGCAGTCCCACCACCGCCACCGCGTCATCCACCACGTTCCGGGTGGCGCGCACCACCTCCGGGCCGATGCCGTCACCTTCGATCAACCCCAGCCGGAGCCGAGTCTCGCTGTCGCTCATAGCAGTCATCCTCGCGCAAACCGGGCGGCGGCCCGGAGGCGGCACGCGGTTGGCGGTTACCGTTATGGGTACAGGGAAGAGAACCGCACGGCCCGGTGTTGGACCGGGAAATCGACACGAGAGGACGCCATGGCCACCCAGACCCTGACCGAACAGAACTTCGACGAGACCGTCACCGGCAGCGACATCGTGCTCGTGGACTTCTGGGCCTCGTGGTGCGGCCCGTGCCGCGCCTTCGCCCCCACCTACGAGAAGTCCTCCGAGAAGCATCCCGACGTGGTTTTCGGCAAGGTCGACACCGAGGCCGAGCAGGGTCTCGCGGCGGCGGCGAACATTCGCTCGATCCCGACCATCATGGCCTTCCGCGAGGGCGTGCTGGTGTTCGCGCAGCCGGGCGCGCTGCCCGCCGAGGCCCTCGAGGACCTCATCGGCCAGGTGCAGGCGCTGGACATGGACGAGGTCCGCAAGCAGCTCGCCGAGCAGCAGGCCGCCAAGTAAGGTCCGCAGCGCGCTCGATCGCGTCAACTCGAAAAGACTGCGCCGCAACCGATTCCGGTTGCGGCGCAGTCTTTTACGTTGCGGCGGAGGTGGCCCGCGGTGGCGGGCCCGTCCGGTCAGCGCAGCGAGTTGATGCCCGCGATCATGGCGCGGACGGTCGATTCGGCGCTCTCGTCGGCCAGGGCGGCGCCCCAGCCGCGGCGGCCGTTGAACTCGCATTCGACGAAGGTGGCGGTGCCGCGGTCGATGCGGCGCTGGTGGAACTGCAGGATCTCGACCGGATAGCCCTCGTCGTACAGGGCCGAGGTCAGGGCGGCGACCGGGCTGCCGGTGGAGGTCACCGTGCGCAGACGGCCTTCGAATTCGAGGGTCGCGGAGAAGTCCGCGGCCCGGCGGTAGGTCCATTCGCCGAGCTTGATCGCGCCCGCGTCGCGGCAGTAGCGATCGGTGAGTTCGGCGAGGGTCAGGCCGGTGCTCTCGGCCCGCAGGCTCGCGGGGGCAGCGGCATGGAACGTGGGGGTGTCAAATGTGATTGTCATTGGACTAGGTCTTCCCGACTTCTTCTCAGAAATTGGCAGAGGGGACCAGCACAGAAAAGTTCAATCGGCCCGCAGCGAGGGACCGGTCCGAATCAGACCCCGCTACGGCGGAGAACTACGAGTACGCGCGCCACAGCCACCATCGCGGTGAGCGGAACAAGCGCGGCGCGGTCGCGGTCGGCGACATTGCACGCTGCGCTGCGGCTGTGGGCGGGATTCGGCACGGCACCGAGCATAGGGGCAGATCAACGCAATGGCAACCATATTCGCATTCGACCCACGGGTAACTTCGTCGCAGGTCATCGACCCTGTGGTGCACGCCATATCGCCGGCCCTCCCGATGCTCGGCTATCAGCGTTCCGGCCGCCGGCAACCACCGCTGCGACAGCGAGCAAACCCCGCCGGACGATCGTTCGAACCCTCCGTGAACACGCCGCCCGCGGCGGGGTCGTCCGGCGCGGCCGGGGGCGCCGCCCGCGACCGGCGCGGGACACGAGTCGACCGTCACGGGACACGCGTCGGGGCCGGGGCCCGGGGGCCCGGGC